>NZ_LJHZ01000065.1:0-84617 GCF_001296055.1 Novosphingobium sp. AAP93 | reverse complement strand
CAACCGGGTCAATTCTCGATGGAAATCCCGGGTCACTTCTCAGTGGCAATCAACACATGGTCACCCTCCCTTGTGTCGCCCGGGCTCCCCGGCCGATCTGGTATGACTCATAACAATTCTGTTAGGCGGCGCAACAGGCTTCTGCGAGCCTGGTCGTATGCAACACAAACTGTTGCCTTAACGCCACCACCACGCCGTCGCGCGCATCTCGATGCTCACCCGCGGCGGCGCATCGGCGGGGCAACCGGGCAGGTCGAAAGCGACATGGGGCACGTGATGCGCCAGCGCCGGATCGCCGTCATGCGTCTTGAAGAGGATCGCCTCGTCGGGGTTCAGATCGAGGAACGCATGCCAGCGGTGCGCCGGATTGTGCGCCACCACCAGCCCCTCGAACGACCATTCGGGCTTGCCCGGCTCGTCGAACACCGCATCGGCCGCAATCAGGTCTTCGGGTGCCAGCGAGCGCGCATCGCACAGCGCCAGCGGCACGTCCTGCGGCGCCCGCGAAAGCGCGCGCCACACGTTGTAGTGCGCGCAGCGGACATAGGGACGGCCCTCAGCGCCCCGCTTGGCGAACTGAGCCGCCGTTCCATCCGAAATATCGATATGCGCAAAGCGCGCCGGCATTGAATTGTTCAGGCTGCCCGCCAGCCCCGACCGCTCTGAAAAACGCAGCAGCCCCGGCGCGCCGACATGCACAAAGTCGGCCCCCGTCTCCGCCTGAACCAGTTCCTCGATCTCGCGCATGTGCACGCGCGCAACCTCGTCGCGATCCCGGAAATCGCGCACCGCGCTCCGATGCGAAACGAGCTGGAAGCCTTCGCTGTCGATGGTCGTGTCGGCAGCGCGCCCATCAAGCACCGGCATCATCACCGGCGCGATATCGACTTCATCCCGTTCATGGGCATTGGCGTGATAGCGCGGGCGGGCAAACTTGCGTCCTGAATAGGCAATCAGGGCTTCCATCGCTCAGACTCCCCAAACCCGGCGCCAACACTCACCCCTCGTCATTGCGAGGAGCGGAGTGACGAAGCAATCCAGAGCGTCAGAGAGCAACCGCTCTGGATTGCTTCGCTCCGCTCGCGGGTGACGAAGCCCGGGATGTCTCTACCCCGCCAGCTGCGTCTCCAGTTCGCCCAGCACGCGGTAGCAATCGAGCACCTTGCCCACCGACGAATTGGGCTCACGCCCCTCGCGGATCGCCGCAATGAACTCGCGGTCCTGCAACTCGATCCCGTTCATCGAAACGTCGACCTTGCTGACATCAATCGGCTCTTCCTTGCCGTTCACCAGATCGTCGTAGCGCGCGATATAGGTGCCTGTATCGCCGATGTAGCGGAAGAACGTCCCCAGCGGCCCGTCGTTGTTGAACGAAAGCGAGAGCGTGCAGATCGCGCCGCTCTCGCTCAGCAGCTGGATCGACATGTCCATCGCGATGCCCAGTTCGGGATGCATCGGCCCTTGCAGCGCATTGGCCTTGACGATCCGGCCCGCCTGATAGGCGAACAGGTCCACCGTATGCGCGGCGTGGTGCCACAGCAGGTGGTCGGTCCACGAACGCGGCTCGCCCTTGGCGTTGATGTTGCGGCGGCGGAAGAAGTAGGTCTGCACGTCCATCTGCTGGACGGCGAACTCGCCCGCCTTGATCTTGCCATGCACATACTGGTGGCTCGGATTGAAGCGACGGGTGTGGCCGACCATGCAGGTCAGCCCCGTTTCCTTCTGCTTCGCCAGCACCGCCTCGCTGTCCGCCCAGCTGTCCGCCAGCGGGATTTCCACCTGCACGTGCTTGCCCGCATCCATGCAGGCAATCGCCTGGCTCGCATGCATCTGCGTCGGCGTGCAGAGGATCACCGCATCGACGTCGCCCAGCGCCAGCGCATCATCCAGCTCGGTCGAGCTATGCTTCGCGCCATACTTCGCGGCCACGGCGGCGGCCTGCTCGGCGGTGCGCGAGATGATGGAGACGATCTCCACCCCCTCGATCTTCTTCAGGCCATCAAGGTGCTTCTCGCCAAAGGCGCCGGCACCAGCGAGTGCTATTCTCATTTCACCCTCACAAAATGGGGACAGTCCCTATTTTTCGGGAAGGCCCGTTTGGCGATCAACTTGTTGCTTCTCGATCAATAAAAAGGGGACAGTCCCCATTTGGTCAGTCCGCTGGCTCCAGGACGATATGGCCGATGGCCGTGTTGCTGCACGGAATGTGGTAGTGCCGGTGCAGGGTCTTGACCTTCTTGCCCAGCGCGCCGCGCATGATCAGCCACATCACCATCTCGATGCCCTCGCTGCCGGTCTCGCGCAGGTATTCGATATGCGGAATCCACCGCACCGCGTCGTCCTCGCTTTCCAGCATGTCGAGGAACCTGTTGTCCCACTCGCGGTTGAGGAGGCCGGCGCGCGGGCCCTGCAGCTGGTGGCTCATCCCGCCCGTGCCCCAGATCTGCACATTGAGGTCTTCCGGAAAGCTCGCCACCGCGCGGGCAATCGCCTCGCCCAGCGCCCAGCAGCGGTTCCCCGAAGGCACCGGGTAGGTGACGACATTGACCGCGAGCGGCACGACCTTGCACGGCCACTTGTCCGGCTGGCCGAACATCATCGAGAGCGGCACTGTCAGGCCATGGTCGACGTCCATCTCGTTGATGATCGTCATGTCGAAATCATCGAGGATCAGGCTTTGCGCGATATGCCAGGCAAGGTCGGCGTGGCCTTCCACGTCGGGCACCTGACGCGGACCCCAGCCCTCGTCCGCCGGCTTGTAGCGCTCGCCGCAGCCGATCGCGAACGTCGGCACGATCTTCATGTCGAAGGCGCTCGCGTGGTCGTTGTAGACCAGCACCACCACGTCCGGCTTCTCGGCCTTCTCCCATTCGCGGGTCCACTCATACCCGGCGAAGATCGGGCCGAAATAGTCGTCCCCGGTCTTGCCCTGATCGACCGCCACACCCAGCAAGGGCACGTGGCTGGAACCGACGCCAGCAGTAAGACGCGCCATCTCAATACCCTCCCTTGATCGAGCGATTGCCGATGGGAGAGCGCCCGCCCTTCAGCATCATGTCCCGATACTCCGGGAACGTCATGTCGGTCATCGTGCTCACCGCCTCGGCAAAGCTCAGGCCATCGGTCGAGAACAGCTTCGAGAGGAAATAGACGTTCCCCCCAAGGTCGAGCAGCGTGTTGTAATCGCGCTTCAGCAGCGCCTGCTTCGCTTCCTCGGAGATCGGCCATTCGTCGAGATAGGCCCGCTCGTCCGCCTTGAACCGCTCCCGGTTCTCGTGCGTCATCAGGCTCATCGCGAACTGGTTGATGTGGTATCCCTTGCGCGCCCGTGCCGCAGTATAGACGCGCGTGCCCGGGATATCCTCCAGCTCGGCCAGATAGGCATGAATATCCGTGCTGGGCCTGGTCTGCTCACTCACTTGCCCATCTCCTTGAGGCGCTTGTCGAGGCGCGGATAGACGCGGCGGGCGTTGCCCTCGAATATCGCGTGGCGCGCCGCGTCGCTGATATCGAGCGCGTCGACATAGCGCTTGGTGTCGTCGAAATAGTGCCCGGTCGTGGGATCGATGCCCCGCACGGCGCCGACCATCTCGCTGCCGAACAGGATGTTTTTGGTCTCGATCACGTCGGCCAGCAGGTTGATTCCCGGCTGGTGGTAGACGCAGGTATCGAAGAACACGTTGTTCATCAGGTGGCTCTGCAAGTCCGGCTTCTTGAGCATGTCCGCGAGGCCGCGATAGCGCCCCCAGTGATAGGGCACCGCGCCGCCGCCATGCGGAATGATGAAGCGCAGCGTCGGGAACTTGGAGAACAAGTCGCCTTCCAGCAGCTGCATGAAGGCAATGGTATCCGCCGCGATGTAATAGGCCCCCGTCGCGTGCTGCGCCGGATTGCACGATCCCGAGACGTGGATCATCGCCGGCACATCCAGTTCCACCATCTTCTCGTAGAGCGGGAACCAGGTGGGATCGGTCAGCGGCGGATGCTTGAAGAAGCCGCCGCCCGGATCGGGATTGAGGTTGCAGCCGATAAAGCCGAGCTCGGTCACGCAGCGTTCCAGCTCGGCGATCGAGCTGGTCAGGTCCGCTTCTGGCGATTGCGGCAGCATGCACACGCCCGCGAAGGTCTCGGGGAACAGCCCCACCACCCGCGCGATCAGGTTGTTGCACGCCTGCGCCCACGGCACCGCGACAGACTGGTCCCCCACATGCGGCGCCATCGCGCTCGCGCGGGGGCTGAAGATCGTCATGTCCGCCCCGCGCTCCCTGATCAGGCGCAGCTGGTTCGCCTCGATCGTCGCGCGGATCTCGTCATCCGAGATTTCGGGATAGGGCGGGCACGGCGTTCCTGCCTTGAACGCGGCCTTCTGCGCCTCGCGCCATGCGTCGTGTGCCTCGGGCAGCACGGTATAGTGGCCATGGCAGTCGATGATCATCGTCATTCTGCAGCTACCTTTTCTGCGGAAAATGGTGCGGCCTTCCCGGCCATATCGCGCTGGCGCTGGATGGTGCCGCTGGTCATCACCGGCTCCACGCCGAGCGAAATCAGCGTCTTGGCGCTTTCTTCCATCTCCGCAGCGCGCCGAGCCCCGTGCGTCGTCATGCGCTCCAGATTGTAGGCCGCGCGCGCTGCCCAGCCTTGCGTCTTCTCGCTCGCATCGAGCGAGGCGAGCACTTCATCGGTCACGCCCGCCGCTTCCGCCGCCAGCATCATCTCCGCCGTCAGCGCCTCGATACCCTTGACCATGACCGAGCGGATCATCTTGATCGCCGAGGCCCGGCCGACTTCGCCGCCCACCACGCGCACGTTCGCAAAGCCCGCGCCGCGCAGGGCCTCGGCCGCTTCCTCCGCCGCCGCGCCCGAAACCAGCATCGGCACATTCATCCGCGCCGGGTTCACCGGCGCCAGCACCGCGACATCGACATAGCGCCCGCCCGCCGCTTCGACCGCCAAGGCCGCCGCGCGCTTGGTATCGGGCGCCACCGAATTCATGTCGCACCACAGCGCGCTGGGCTTCAGCAGCGCCGCGTAGTCCTTCGCCGCCGCCAGCGCCGCATCCGCCGTGACAAGGCTGAGCACCAGATCGGCATCGGCCAGCGCACACTCCGCCGTGGCGCAGACGAGCACGCCGGCGGCTTCCATCGCCGCGCGCCGCGCCGGCAGCACGTCATAGGCAGCCGCGCCGGCTTCCCAGCCAGCCGCCTCGGCGAAGGTGGATCCGGCCTCACCAAAGCCGATCAGGGCAATCAGGGAACTTGGCAAACTCTCCATGTGGCCCTCCTGCGTCGCGCAGAAAGACCAAACAAATGCAAATCTCGGCGAGCCTATAAATTTATGCGAATTCCTCTGCAGCCACCCGCCGCAGCAGCGCCAGAAACGCCGCCTGCGGTCCCGTCGGCTGCCACCCCTCGCGCGTGGTGATCCCGATCCGCCGCCGCACCGGCGCGGGCGTTGGCAGGCTCGCCAGTACCCCCGCCTGCAACTCCACCGCCAGCTGCGCCGGACTGAGCAGGGTCAGCGCATCCGATCCCAGCAGCAATTGCCGCACCGTCAGCACCGAACCGCACTCGATCCCCACCTCAGGCGGCTTGGCCCCCGCCGCGCGCATCATCCCCTCCCAATACTGCCGCAATGGCGTCCCCCGCGCCGGCAGCACCCAGGGATAGTCCGCCAGCCGCGCGCCGACCGGATCAGCCACCTGCGTCAACGGATGCCCGCTGCGCATCACCAGTTGCGGACTGTCCTCAAACACCGGCTCCTGCGCCAGGTCTTCCAGCACCACGCCTTCGCGCAATGCGCCCAGCATCAGATCGATCTCGCCATCGCGCAGCGGTCCCGCCAGTTCGGCATGGCTCCCCTCCACCACCGCAATCGCCACCCCGGGATGCGCCCCGTGAAACCGCAAGATCGTCTCCGGCAGCCACCGCGCGCGGCTGAGCGGCATTGCCCCCACCACGATCCGCCCCGCCGCCTTGCCCTGCCACGCCGCCACTTCTGCCAGCCCGCTGCGCAGTTCCGCCATGGCGAGGCCAAACCCCCGCGCCCGCCGCTCGCCTTGCGGCGTCAGCAGCACCCGCCGCCCGCGCCGGTCGACCAGCCGCGTGCCCAGCGCCACCGCCAGATCGGCCACCGCGCGGTGGAGCGAAGCCGCCGAAAGCCCCGTCGCCTCCGCCGCCCCCGCATAGGACCCGGCGCGCGCCAGCGCGAGAAATGCCCGCACCTGCGTCCCCGTCACCCGCGGCGAACCGATCTGCGCAATCGCCGCCTCAGCCCGCGGCGCCAGCAGCCTTGCCGGCTCGGTCGGCGCCATGCCCCCCGATCCCCGCTCGAACAGCGCGCAGCCCAGCTCCGCCTCCAGCCGCGCAATCGCCTGCGTCAAGGCAGGCTGCGTCAGGTTCACGCTGCGCGCCGCGCGCGTCACGCTCCCATGCCGCACCGTCGCAGCGAACGCGGCATAGTGCCGGATATTGTAGGCAGGCTCGGTCACTGCAGTCGCTTAGCATTTCCTTATGGCCTGCGCCAAACATTGCATTGGCCCCTGCCCGCCCCCGGGTCAAAGGAAGCCCAAACCAGTCCAACGGGAGAAGCCCATGTCCGGTATCGTCGTCCAGAACATCGAGCGCGCGGATCCCGCCGTGATCGACGGCCTCGCCGCCTGCGGGGTCGCCACGGTCCACGAAGCGCAGGGCCGCACCGGCCTCCTCGCCAGCTACATGAGGCCCATCTATCGCGGCGCGCGGATCGCAGGCAGCGCACTCACCATCAGCGCCCCTCCCGGGGACAACTGGATGGTCCACGTCGCCATCGAACAGCTCAAGGCGGGCGACATTCTCCTCCTCGCCCCCACCTCCCCGTGCGAGGACGGCTACTTCGGCGACCTCCTCGCCACCAGCGCACAGGCGCGCGGCTGCCGCGGCCTCGTCATCGACGCCGGCGTGCGCGATGTGCGCGATCTCACGGAAATGCAGTTCCCCGTCTGGTCCAAGGCGATCTACGCGCAGGGCACGGTCAAGAACACTTTGGGCAGCGTCAACGTCCCCGTCGTCTGCGCCAACCAGTTCGTGAACCCCGGCGATGTGATCGTAGCCGATGACGACGGCGTCTGCGTCGTCCCCCGCGCCAATGCCGAGGCCGTCCTGAAAGCCGCACAGGCCCGCGAAGCCAACGAAGGCGAAAAGCGCGAAAAGCTGGCGGCCGGCGTCCTCGGCCTCGACATGTACAAGATGCGCGAGCGCCTCGAGAAGGAAGGCCTCAAGTATGTCTGATGGCGGCATCCCCTGCATGTGGATGCGCGGCGGCACCTCCAAGGGCGGCTACTTCCTCAAGAACGACCTGCCGCAGGACACCGCAGCGCGCGACGCCTTCCTGCTCGCCATGATGGGCAGCCCCGATCCCGTCCAGATCGACGGCATGGGCGGCGCCGATCCGCTCACCAGCAAGGTCGCGGTCGTCTCCAAATCCGCCCGCGAAGGCATCGACGTCGATTACCTGTTCCTGCAGGTTTTCGTCGATCAGGCCATCGTGACGGACGCACAGAACTGCGGCAATATCCTCGCCGGGATCGCCCCCTTCGCCATCGAGCGCGGCCTCGTCGCCGCGACCGGCGATGAAACCCGCGTGAGCATCTACATGGAGAACACCGGGCAAGTCGCCGTCGCCACCGTCCAGACGCCCGGCGGACAGGTCACCTACAAGGGCCGCGCCGCCATCGACGGCGTCCCCGGCACCCACGCCCCCGTCCCGCTCGAATTCCGCGATACCGCCGGCTCCTCCTGCGGCGCGCTGCTCCCCACCGGCAACGCGGTCGATGTCGTGAACGGCGTCCCCGTCACCCTGATCGACAACGGCATGCCCTGCGTCGTGATGAAGGCCGAAGATGTCGGTATCACCGGCTACGAGGATCGCGACTGGCTGGACAATGCCGCCGACCTCAAGGCGAAGATCGAAGCGATCCGCATTGCCGTCGGCGAACGCATGAACCTCGGCGACGTGACTGCCAAATCCGTCCCCAAGATGATGCTCGTCGCCCCGCCCAAGCACGGCGGCGCGGTCACCGTGCGCAGCTTCATCCCCCACCGCGCCCACGCCACCATCGGCGTCCTCGGCGCGGTCAGTGTCGCCACCGCCTGCCTGATCCCCGGCTCCCCCGCCGCCGAGGTTGCCGTGATCCCCGAAGGCCCCCGCAAGACCCTCTCGGTCGAGCACCCCACCGGCGAAATGAGCTGCGTCCTCGAAGTGGATGAGACCGGCGCCGTCCGCACCGCCGCCCTCCTGCGCACCGCGCGCAAGCTGATGGACGGGGTGGTTTTTGGCTGAGGCAGCGCCAGCATGCTTCGACAAGCTCAGCATGAGCGGAGTTGGGGCAAGATCGAACAAGACCCGCTCGTCCTGAGCTTGTCGAAGGACCACAGCGCGACGGAAGGAATACAATGACCAACCCGACCTCTGGCCCGACCTCTGGCCGCATCACCAGCTGGCACGCCGCCCCCTCAAAGCCGCGCTACACCCCGCCCCCCGGCGCGGTCGATGCGCATTGCCACGTCTTCGGCCCGATGGCCCAGTTCCCCTTCAGCGCCAAGGCCAAGTACCTGCCCGAAGACGCCGGGCCGGACATGCTGTTCGCCCTGCGTGACCACCTCGGTTTTTCCCGCAATGTCATCGTGCAGGCCAGCTGCCACGGCACCGACAACGCCGCCACGCTCGATGCCATCGCGAAGTCCAACGGACTCGCCCGCGGCGTCGCCGTCGTCGATCCCGCCATTTCCGAAGCCGATCTCGCCGCCCTCCACGCAGGCGGCATTCGCGGCATCCGCTTCAACTTCCTCAAGCGCCTCGTCGACGATGCACCCAAGGACAAGTTCCTCGAAGTCGCCAATCGCCTGCCCAAGGGCTGGCACGTGGTGATCTATTTCGAGGCCGATATCCTCGAGGAACTGCGCCCGTTCATGGACGCCATTCCCGTCCCCCTCGTCATCGACCACATGGGCCGCCCCGATGTCCGCCAGGGCCCCGACGGCCCCGACATGCGCGCCTTCCGCGCCCTGCTCGATGCGCGTCAGGACATCTGGTTCAAGGCCACCTGCCCCGACCGTCTGGACGCGATCAAGGAAGGCGGCGCGGGCGATCCGTGGCACGCCTTCGCCGCCGCCGTCGCGCCCTTGGTGGCGGACTATCAGGACCGCTGCCTCTGGGGCACCGACTGGCCGCACCCCAATATGGAAACCGAGATTCCCGACGACGGTCATCTCGTCGACATGATCCCGCGCATCGCCCCGACCGAGGAGCTCCAGCGCAAACTCCTCGTCGACAACCCGATGCGGCTCTACTGGTCCGACTGAACCGGCAGCCGGTAGCCCACCGCCGGCTCATTGAGGATCACGCCCTCGCCCAGCTTCTTGCGCAGCGCGCTCACCGCCACGCGCAAGTAATCGACGTGGTCTTCATGCGCCGGCCCCCACACCGCGCGCAGCAGGTAGCGGTGTGTCAACACCCGCCCCGCATTGCGCGCGAGCTCGGCCAGCACCGCGAATTCCTTGGGCGTCAGCTTCACCGGCTCGCCGCCCAGCGTCACCGTCCGCCGATAGAGATCGATGGCCGCCGCGCCGACTATGACCGGGTCCTGGTTCTGCGTGAGGTCCAGATCGGCCAGATTGTCGATGAAGCTGGTCAGCCGTGCCGTCTCCCCCGCAACTTCGTGCAGCACTTCCACATCCCCGCCCCCGGCCCGTTGCAGCTTGCGCAGACCGGCGGCAATGCTGTTCAGATGTGGCCGCACATCGCTGCCGATCGAACCCAGCAGCGCCGAACGCAGCGCATCCCGCTCGCGCAGCACCACGTTCTCGCGGCCTGCGCTTTCCAGCCGCGCCCGCGCCAGCGCCAGCGCCACTTGATCGAGCAGGTTCTCGAGCAGCGACAGGCGCTCAGGCTCCACAGGCGGCATGCCGTCGCTGCGTGCAAGGCCGACCGCCGCCAGCGTCCCCGTCGCGCCACAGACCGGATGGAATTGCCAGTCGGTCAGGCTTCCGCCCGAAACGTGGCGCCCCGCCGTTTTCCCGTGCTCCAGCGTCTGCGCCGCCACCGCCAGATCGGCAGCGGTCAGCCGGTCGACTCCCGCCGTCCCCGCGATCATCCGCACTTCGCCCACGCCGCAGACCACGCAGGCATGGCAATCGAAGATTCGCGCCAGCTCGCCCGCTGCCACTTCGGCAATCGCCACTTCATCCGCGCAGGACAGCAGCCGCCGCGCGAACCCCGCGATTGTCGCATTGCGCCCGGCATGGAACGCCGCGATCTCGCCCTGTGCCTTTAGCGAAGTGACCAGATGGCTCGTCACCAGCGCCACCAGCAGGAGCATCGCCACCGTCACGATGTCGCCGGTATCGTGGACCAGCAGCGTATAGTAAGGCTCGGTGAAGAAGAAATTGTACGCCAGCGTCGCCGCCACTGCCGCCAGCAGCGCCAGCCACCGCCCGGCAAAGGCCGCCGCCGCCAGCACCGGCGGCAGATAGACCAGCACGACCGGAAAGCTCTCCCAGCGCGGCGCCATGGCGAGCCCCGCCGCCGTCGCCAGCGCGAACATCACCAGCACCGCGCCCGCCCCCAGCCATGTCGGGCGCGGCGGAGCAGCGGGCGTGAAGGGGCCGGGGTTCATGGCGCCATCCTAGGCCTGCCGAGCCGCGATGTCGCGCCCTGCGTTTGCAATCCACATGGAAACTTAATGCCCTTCAGGCGCACTTGGCGCGGCATGACAGCCCCGGACTCCGCCGCCCAAGCGGCATCACCCGCCCATTCCTCCAGCCGCGCCGCGCTCACTCTCGGCGCGCTCGGCGTCGTGTTCGGCGATATCGGCACCAGCCCGCTCTATGCGCTGCAGGCCACACTCGATCCGCGCTACCACCTCGCCACTTCGGTCACCGACCTCTACGGCGTGGTCAGCCTGATCTTCTGGCTCTTCGTCTTCGTGGTGACGGTGAAGTACGTCTTCATCGTCATGCGCTGCGACAACAAGGGCGAAGGCGGCAGCCTCGCGCTCTATGCGCTGATCCACCGCCAGCTCGGCGAAAACGCGCCCAAGCGCTGGCTCCTCACCGGCGCGCTCTTCGCCACCGCGCTGTTCTTTGCCGATGCCATGCTCACCCCCGCGATCTCGGTGATCTCCGCTGTCGAAGGTCTCGGCGTCGTCAGCTCGGCCTTCAAGCCGTGGATCGTGTGGATCGCGCTCGCCATCCTCATCGGCCTCTTCGCCATCCAGAGCCGCGGCACCGAGAAGGTCGGCCGCCTGTTCGGTCCGATCATGCTGATCTATTTCTCGACCATCGCGGCGATGGGCGTGCACCACATCATCCAGCACCCCGCCGTGCTCATGGCCCTCAATCCGCTCTACATGGTGAGCTACTTCCAGGCCCACCCGCTGTTCTCGTTCCTCTCATTGGGCGCCATCGTCTACGCGATCACCGGCACCGAGGCGCTTTATGCGGACATGGGCCATTTCGGCCGCGTGCCGATCACCACGGCGTGGCTCGCCATCTGCGTCCCAGCACTGATGGCCAACTACATGGGCCAGGCCGCAATGCTGATCGAGCATCCCGAATTCGCCGACAACCCCTTCTTCCACATGGTCCCGCCCAGCCTGACCATCCCGCTCCTGATCATCGCCACGCTCGCCACGATCATCGCGAGCCAGGCCGTCATATCCGGCGCCTTCTCGGTCACCCAGCAGGCGATCCAGCTCGGCTTCCTGCCGCGCCTGCGTATCCTGCACACCTCCAGCCACGCGCAGGGCCAGATCTACGTGCCCGCGATCAACTGGGCGCTCGCCTTCATGGTCGCGGTCCTCGTGATCGGCTTCCAGGCCTCCGCCGCGATGCTTCCGGCCTATGGCCTCGCCGTCGTCGGCACAATGCTGATCACCACCCTGATGCAATACATCGTCGTCTTCCGCATCTGGCGCGCGCCGCTGTGGCAGAGCATCCCCGGCTTCGTGACCTTCGTCGCGGTCGACTCGGTCCTCCTCGCCTCGGGCCTCGCCAAGCTGTTCGAAGGCGCGTGGTTCCCGATCTTCATCGGCCTGATCATCTTCACCGTGATGACCACCTGGGCCACCGGCCGCAGTCTGATGCGCACCAGCATGCTGGAAGACAGCCTGCCGCTCGGCGTCTTCATCAAGTCGGTCGCAACCACGGTGAAGCGCGTGCAGGGCACCGCGGTGTTCCTCTCGGCCTCGACCCACGCGCTGCCCGCCGCCCTGCTGCACAACCTCAAGCACAACCAGGTGCTTCACGAGAAGATCGTGCTGCTCACCGTGCAGGTCGAGGACGTGCCGCAAGTGAGCCCCGAGCGCCGCGCCGAGTTCCACCCGGAAGGCCATGGCTTCTACCGCATGGTGCTCCACTACGGCTTCATGGAAGACATCGACATCCCGCGCGAGCTTTCCGCCGCCTGCACCGGCACCGACCTCACCTTCGAGCCGCTCCACACCAGCTACTTCCTCAGCCGGCAAAAGCTGATCGCCTGCCGCGCCATCCCCGGCATGGCGCTGTGGCGCGAACACCTCTTCGCATGGATGCTCAAGGTCTCCGAAAGCGCGATGGACTTCTTCAAGCTCCCCACCAACCGCGTGATCGAACTCGGCAGCCAGCTCAGGATCTGACCGGAGAGCCCCCTCCTCTTCAGAGGAGGGGGTTGGGGGTGGTGCTGATCAGGCACACCGCCCCCTTGCCCTTGCCCCTTGGCCCCCGCTACCGTCCGGCCTGACCACAACAGGACCGAACATGCCCGGCGGACTAGCAGCCCTTCTCGACGATATCGCCACCATCGCCAAAGTCGCCGCCGCCTCGCTCGATGACGTGGGCGCGGCGGCGGGCAAGGCGGCGGTCAAGTCCGCCGGCGTGGTGGTCGATGATACCGCGGTCACCCCGCGCTATGTCACCGGCTTCACACCTGACCGCGAACTGCCGATCATCTGGCGCATCGCGAAGGGTTCGCTGTTCAACAAGCTGGTGGTGATCACCCCGGTGATCCTGCTGCTCTCCGTTCTGCTGTCCTGGATCATCACCCCGATCCTGATGGCCGGCGGCGCCTTCCTCTGCTTCGAGGGCGCCGAAAAGGTCATCCACGCGCTCACCCACAAGGAAGACCTCGCCGCCGAAGCGCAGGAAATGGCCGCGCCCGGCCACGAGGAAACCATGGTCAAGGGCGCGATCCGCACCGATTTCATCCTCTCGGGCGAGATCATGGTCATCGCGCTCAATGAAGTCGCCGCCAAGGGTCTGGCGCTGCGGGCCTCGGCGCTCGTCATCGTCGCCATCGCGATCACGGCTGCGGTCTACGGTGTGGTCGGCCTGATCGTGAAGATGGACGATATCGGCCTCCACCTCGCCAAGCGCGAAGGCGCCGCCACGCGCGCGCTCGGCCGCGGTCTCGTCAAGGCGATGCCCCACGTCCTCACCGCGCTCGCCGCAATCGGCACCGCGGCGATGCTGTGGGTCGGCGGCCAGATCGTGGTCCACGGCGCGGGGATGCATCCGCCAGAATGGCTCGGCCTCCACGAAGGCTTCACCGCATGGCTGGCAGACGTCGCGATCAGCGGCCTGATCGGCCTTGTGCTAGGCAGCGTGATTGCCGGAGCGCTCCACGTGGTGAAGCGCGGGCACTAGGCCAGCACCGGCCGCCGCTTCAGAATATCGCCGCTCACCGCTTCCCACGCCGCCGCCACCGCAAGGCATTCCGCATCGGCGTGCACAGGCGCTGCGATCTGCAAGCCGATCGGCAGACCCGCAGGACCAAACCCCGCCGGCACCGCCACCACCGGGCAGCCGGTCAGCGTCACCAGACAGGTCGCCATCATCCACTCGTGATAGGTCCGCATCTGCAGCCCGGCAATGTCCTTCGGATAAGTCCACTCCGCCGGAAACGGGAACAGCTGCGAGCTGGGCATCACCCAGTAGTCATAGCGCCGGAACAGCTTGGCCACCGCCCGGCTCCAGCCAGAGCGCACCGCGCTCCACGCGTTCACATCGAAGGCGGACAGCGCAAGGCCCCCCTCCACTTCCCACACCGCCGCCTCCTTCAGCAGCGCCCGCTTGGCCGGATCGCGGTAGAGCGCCAGCAGGTTGCCGCCCTGCTGCCAGTGCCGCAGCTTCACGAAGGCCTGCCATGCCTGCTCCACCGGGAAATCGGGCACGGCATCCTCCACCACCGCGCCCATGTCCTCGAACCGCGAGAGCGCCTTGCGGCAGGTCTCGAGCACGCCCGGTTCATAGGGCACCGCGCCGCCCAGATCGCCCGCCCAGCCGATCCGCTTGCCCTTCATCGCCTCGGGCCGGATCGCGCGATAGGCCTCGCCGCCGCCTTCCAGCATCAGGGGCCTGCGCGGATCGAACCCAGCCTGCACCGAAAACAGCAGCGCCAGATCGGCCGCATTTCGCGCCATCGGCCCCGCCACACCCATCGAGACCAACCAGTCGTCCGGGGAATCGTTGGGGACCCGCCCCAGACTCGGCCGCAGCCCGAACACACTGTTCCACCCCGCCGGATTGCGAAGCGAACCGCCATAGTCGCTGCCGTCCGCCAGCGGCACCAGATCAAGCGCCAGCGCGACCGCGCCCCCGCCGGTGCTCCCGCCTGCCGAACGCGTCAGGTCCCACGGATTGCGCGTCGTCCCCCACACCGGATTGAAGGTGTGGCTGCCAAGCCCGAACTCGGGCGAATTGGTCTTGCCGATGAAGACCACCCCGGCCTTCCGCAGCCGCTCGACCATCAGCCCGTCCGCCGCCGCGATCTGATCCTTGAAGATCGGCGATCCCATCGTGAACGGCAGCCCGGCGACGGCGGAGAGGTCCTTCACCGCATGCGGCAACCCATGGAGCGGCCCCAGCGCCGCGCCAGCCTTAACCGCCGCATCCGCCGCAGCCGCTTGCTTGAGCAGCCCTGCCCGGTCCTGCAGCGCGATCACCGCATTGACCTTGGGATTGAGCCGCTCGATCCGGTCGAGATAGGCCGACATCACCTCGACTGCCGAGACCTGCCCCGCCGCAATCATCCCGGCCAGCTGGTGCGCCGGCAGTGCCGTGATAGGCCCCGAAGGCGTCGCAGCCCCAACCCGCGCCTCCGCCAGAACAGCAGCAGATGCAGCGCCAAGCGCCAGGGCGGATCGCCGTGTCAGGCGGGGAGTTTGCACCATCGGCGCATTGAAGCGCGAGGGTTCAGTCGGCGCAAGGCCCTAAAGCCCCTCCCGCTCATCCTGAGCTTGTCGAAGGGGGGAGGGGTTGGGGTGGGCCAGCGGTCAGGAGTGACGATGATCGAGTGGAGCGTGGACTTCTCTGCCACTTCCCTGTCCGTCGCCCCGTGCTTGACACGGGGCTTGGCTTTCCTCGCAGCCTCGCGTTGGCATAAGGTAGCAATGGAGAAGGGCGGTTGGGTCTACATTATGGCGAACCGCTATCGTGGCGGGACGTATGTCGGCGTTACTTCCAATTTGCTCCGGCGGGTTTGGCAGCATCGGGAGAATAAAGGCTCGATGCATGTCAAGGACTTCGGAAAGACCAAGCTCGTCTACGCCGAACGGCACGAGGAAATCGAACCAGCCATTGCACGGGAAAAGCTCGTCAAGAAATGGCGCCGCGAATGGAAGTTTGCGCTGATCGAGGCAGACAATCCTGATTGGCTCGACCTTTGGGATCAGTGGTATCCGGCAGGCGCGGTGCCGAGCGGCGAGGCCCAAAGTTAGCCAAGCCCCGTGTCAAGCACGTGGCGACGGTAGGGTTCTATTGGCGATTGTAAGCCATGATGGCTGGAAATTGGGGGGGTCCCACCCAACCCCCAATCGCCCCCTCAATCCCAGCCCAGCACCTTGCGCTGCTGCCGCGCCACCCCGGCGGGTGCGCTCTCCAGCATCAGCCGCGTCACGAAATGGCCCTGCGCCACGCCGCCGCGATAGAAACCCCAGTCGTCGATCGCCTCGGGTGCGATTTCCACCTCGTCGCCCTCGGCAAAGCCCGGGCTCACCGGGCGGTTGAGCAGTCGCCCGAAGATCCGTCCCTCGCGCCGCACCACGTCCCCCGCCCAGATGGATTCGTTGTTCGCGCTGTCCGTCCCGTGCAGCAGATTGAACTTGATCGCGAAGTTCTCGTCCCCTTGCGCCTTCGCCTCCAGCGCGGCCCAGAACTGCGGCAGCGCCGCGACCGCCTCCTGCTTGGCGGCGAGCAGGCGCGGATCGTCCCGCTCGAACGCCACACCGGCGCTCGGCCTGAGGAAACGGTAGAAGCAATAGACGACAACTGCGACGATCAGACCGCTGACAAGTCCCGACATGATCCGCACTCCGGCAAAGGCACACGTCGGCTGCCTAGCGGGACTGAGTAAAGATACCGCGAAAGCAGGAGTGCCAGCTTATAAATAACAGACGCGTCTGTTATTTATAAAGCGCTGTCCTACAGGCACCGCCTTCAGGCATGTTCCCTTCATGCCCCGCGAATCCAACGCATTTCCGCCGTTTTTCACACCCTTCATGGGTGCCAAAACGGCACACGCCGGGCCCTTGAGTTTTCGCTCTGGACTGCGTCAACCCTGTCAACCTGTCCGCCCCCTCCGACCGTCAGCTCCGCACCAGCCGCCCCGGCCGCGCCCCCGTATCCGCGTCGTTCTCGCGGATCATCGCGCCGTTGCAGAACGTCGCCCGGTAGCCCTTCACCGGCTGCATCAGCCGCGTGCCGCCTGCCGGCAGGTCATGGTGCGCGACATGGGGCGAGACGGTCAGCCCCTCGTAGTCGATCACGTTGATGTCCGCGCGCTTGCCCGGCTGCAGCAGCCCGCGGTCGCTGAAGCCATAGAGCGCCGCATTGCGCGCGGTCTGCTTGTGGACGAGGAATTCGAGCGGCAGGGTCGGCCCGCTCTTGCGGTCGCGGGTCCAGTAGCTCAGCTGCGTGGTGGGCATCGTCGCGTCGCAGATCAGCGTCACGTGTGCACCCGCATCCGAAAGGCCGGTCACGGTATCCGGGTGCCGCAGCATTTCCTCCAGCACGCCAAGGCTCTTGGGCTGGTTGTCCCGCGTCAGCGCCTGGAAGCTGCGGCCCTCGTCTTCCAGCATCGCGTCGTAGAGATACTCCAGCGCATCGCGCCCTTCCGCCTTGGCCTTCGCGCCGATCGAGGCGGACTTTTCGGCCTCCAGATTGATCGGCTCGGTCAGCGGATAGAGGCTCGCCGCCCCGCGCCGGAACAGGCCGTAAACGTTCTGCATCGAACCCGGCGCTTCGTGCGGCACATCGCGCTCGGACAGGATCTGCCGCTTGAGCTCCGGATCACGCATCGCCCTCACCCGCTCCGCCAGCGGCAGGTGCGCGAGCTTCTCGAGATAGGTCGGGCGGCGCATGAACGCGTGGTAGCTGCTCAGGCCATGGATGAACCCGATGATGCGTGAGGGCACTTGCGGGAACAGATGCGCACCGCCTGCGTTCGCTTCGCGGCAACGGTCCAGCATCTGCCGCCACAGATCTGGCGCATATTCGCGGATCTCGACGAGCGTGAACGTCAGTGGCCGCCCGCTTTCCTCGGATATCTTGCGGAACAGCTCCAGTTCCGCCAGCGGCTCGCTGCGCTCCCCGCCCAGCGCTTCCAGCTTGCCCACGGTGCCCGCCGGGATCGCCTCGATCACCCCCTTGCCGAGCTTCCTGAACCGCCGCGCGATGGCGAGCAGTTCCTCCTCCGGCGCGAAGGTCCCCGGCACCGGCTCGCCCCACAGCGCGCGGTGGCCGATGGTGCGCGAAGTGGAGAAACCCACCGCACCCGCCGCCACGGCTTCCTCGACCAGGTCGGCAATCCGCTCGATGTCCTCTGGCGTCGCGTCCTCGTTGGTCCGCCCGCGCTCGCCCATCGCGTAGTAGCGCACCGCGCCGTGAGCGATCTGGGCACCGACATCGATCGCGTATTGGCGGGAGGCGATGTAGTCCATGTATTCGGGGAAGCTTTCCCACCGCCCCCACTCGATGCCTTCGTAGAGCGCGGTGCCGGGAATATCCTCCACCCCCTCCATAAGCTCGATGAGGTCCTTCTCCTGCCCCGGCCGCACCGGCGCGAAGCCCACCCCGCAGTTGCCCATGACCACGGTGGTGACGCCGTTGTGCGAGGATGGCGCCAGCTCGTCGTCCCAGCTCACCTGCCCGTCATAATGGGTGTGGATGTCCACCCAGCCCGGCGTGACGATATGGCCGTCCGCAGCGATCTCGCGCTTCCCGGTGCCGGAAATCCTCGGCCCGACTTCGGTGATCACCCCGTCCTTGAACGCGATGTCGCCGATGAACGGCGCGGCGCCCGAACCGTCGACGATCCTGCCGCCCCGAATGATCACGTCCTGCATTGGGTTCTCCCTCCCAGCGTGGTTTGGCGGGAGGGTACGGCAAGGCGCGAGGCAACGCCCCCCACAAAAATCGCAGCGCGACCCGGTCACCGGACCGAGGGGGCGGTGCCCTGCCGCCCCCTCGACCGATCAGTTGCTTGGGATGACCGTCAGATGCCCCGCCTTGGTACCGCTGTAGGTCGTCGCCGCACCCGGCGTGGTGTAGAGCGCGAAGCCATTGACGTCCTTCTTGTCCGCCCGCGTCGCCACTGCGACAGCGCCGCCTCCGACCCCGATGGCCTGCACTTCGCCCTGCCCGCCATCGGTCAGCGCGATCCACAGCCGCCGCTGGCGCAAGTCCGGCGAGAGGATCAGCAGCCACGGGTCGCCGCCGGTGTAGACCTGCAGCTTCTTGCCATTGAGCACGATATTCGGTCGGTTCTGGATATGCGCCGCCGAAATGCCGCCGACATAGACCGCGCCGTTCTGGTCGGCGGTGATCGCGCGCGGGCGGATGGTGTTGCCCGAGCCGTTGGTCAGCCGCGCCAGCAGGAACGACCCCGCGCTCTGCGCGCCCGTCAGCGGATCGAGTCGCGTGAAGTAGGTGATGTGGTTGGAGCGCGTATTGTAGGGATTGTTGTAGGCATCGCTGGTGACATTGGGCGCAGCCGCCTGCAGATCGGCGCTTCCGAAGCGGTAGATGCTGTTGCCCCCGGCCGCCTCGCCGGCGAAGTAGAGCTTGCCGTCCAGCCCGACCTCGACCCGGTACCCCCGCGTGTCGGCGCACGACGACGACCGCGCGAAGGCCTGCGCATGGGTCCAGTCGTAGCTCTTCCAGACCAGTTCGTTCTTGAGGTTGTAGGCCCGGATCCACGCGACCTGCAGCTTGGTGCAGCCGCCGCCGTCACGCTGGGCCATGCCCGTCACGATGACGCGGGTGTCTGCTGCCGTGGCGCCGGTATATACCGCGACATCGTTCACCATCGAGTCCGTGAACGTCCGGCTGAAGATCGCCGTGCCGCCGGCAGAATAGACGGCAAGCTGCTTGCCGCCCGAACCATAAAGCCCGGCAACGGTGCCGTCCGTACCGACCGCGGCGCGGGTGAAGTTGCCGTCCTGCCGCCAGCGCGTTGTCGCAAGATCGGCAGACAGCACGGCGAGGCCGGCATCCGACGCCACCGCGATGTCGCCGTTGCTGCGCCGCAGCTGCGCGTCGTTGATCGCATTGCCGAAGCGCACTGCCGCCACGATCTGTCCGTTCTGTGGCCATGCCAGCGTGAGCACGCCGGTCGACTTGTCCGTGGTCGCCGCGCCGATCTTTCGCGCCGCGACCGGCACAGCGGTGCTGATCCTGCCTCCCGCATAGACGAGGCAATTGTCCGCCACTTGCGCCACATTCAGCGCATCGCTGGAGCCCCCGCCCGCATAGGCCGCGTAGGTGACGTTGGTCGAACTGCTCGTGCCGCTGCGCGTGCCGACAGCGGCGCAGGTGGCCGAGCCATCAGACGCCGCCGGGACGCTCTGTGCGGCCGCCGGCATCGGATCGACGCCCCCGACACAGGTCATCGCCGCCACGGCGAGCGCGATGACAGTGGATGTGCTGACCTGTCGGCGCACATCGGCACTTTTATTGTTATACTTCATATATTCTACCCCTAGACGCCGTTTCCATCGCAGCGAATTCGATCCTCCTTGATGTCATCAAAATGACATCAAGGAGAACGTCCTCACCATTTCAGATGTATTGGCATTCGATATTGACCCGCCGCCCGGCAGGGGTAGCCGTGCGGCGGTAACCGGCCTATGTAGAATTACCCTGAGAGGGGCATTAACTGTGATCGCGCCGTCAGCGCACCACTTCGCCGCCCTTCATCACGTGAGCGACTTTCTGCAGCACCGTGATGTCCGCTGTCGGATCGCCCGGCACCGCGATCATGTCGGCATAGTGCCCCGGAGACAGCGCGCCGACATCCTTGCTCCAGCCCATCAGCTCCGCCGCGCTGGTCGTGGCCGCCTGGATCGCCTGCATCGGCGTCATCCCGTAGCGCACCATGTAGGCGAATTGGCGCGCGTTCTCGCCGTGCGGGAACACCCCGGCATCGGTCCCGAACGACAGCTTCACGCCCGCCTTCACCGCCTTGCGGAAGCCCTGCCGCTGCGCCTCGGTCGTCTCGTCGTTCTTGCGCAGGTAGTTCTCGGGCCACTTCTCGCGCCGTCCGACATCGGCAATGTAATCGCCGTTGTAGATATCCATGTCGAGCCACACGCCCCTCGCCTTGGCGAGCGCGATGCCTTCGTCGTCGATCAGGCTGGCGTGCTCGATCGCGCGCACCCCGGCGCGGATGGCGGACTTGATCCCTTCCGCCCCGTGGGCATGCGCCGTCACCCAAGACTTGCGCGCCGCCGCCACTTCGACCGCCGCGCGCATTTCGTCCTCGGTCAGTTCCTGCTGGCCCGCCTCGGTACCGCTTGCCAGCACCGCGCCGGTAGCGATCAGCTTGATCGAGTCGGCGCCGTGCTGGAACAGGTAGTTGACCTTGGCCCGCGCATCCGCCGCATCGGTGACGACGCCCGCGCGCAAGTCCTCGGGGATGCGTACATCGGGCGAGAAACCCGTCACCTCGCCCCCGCCGCCCGGCACGGTCACATATGCCCCCACCGCCTGCATGCGCGGGCCGATCACATCACCCCGGTTGATCGCCTCGCGCAGCTCCACATCGGCAAAGGCGCGGAACGAGCCGACATCATGCACCGTGGTGAACCCCGCGAGCAGCGTGGTGCGAGCATTGCGCGCACCGATATAGGCGATCTCCATCGCCGAATGGAGCAGCGGTTCGGCCACGTTGGACGTCTGCCCGGTATCGGCAAGGTGGACGTGGCAATCGATGAGGCCCGGCAGCACGGTGAAGGCGGACCAATCGATCAGCCTCGCGCCCTTGGGCACCGCGCCATCGGGCAGGACTGCCGCCACCCGGCCATCCTCGACGCGGAGCAGCCGCGCGCCCAGCACCGTGCCCGCTTCCGGATCAACGAGATGCCCGGCGCGGACATAGAGCGTTTCGGCATGAGCAGGGCTGGCGAGCAGGCCCAGCGCGGCGGCGGCGAACAGGATGCGGATCATGCCCGCCAACCTGCCCGATCCGGACCGCATTGGCGAGAGCAAGCTGCAGTGTCAGCCCGCCGGGTTGTTCTTCGCCAGAAACGCGTCGAGCTTGTCGAGCCAGAGCTTGAGGTTCGCATTGCTCGAAAAGCCGTGCCCTTCGCCCTTGAGCGTCACGAACTCGTGCTGCTTGCCCGCCTTGGCCAGCGCATCGGCATAGAGCTTGGACTGCTGGTAGGGCACACGCTGATCTTCATCGCCGTGGACCAGCAGCAGCGGCACTTTCAGCTGCTCGACGGCATAGAGCGGCGAGACGGTGGTCAGATCGAACTTGGCATCCTCGCCCTTGATCGTCTTGCGCCACGCGGTGCGGTCCTTGCTCGAACTGGCGTTGCCATCCCAGAACTTCATCTGCCGCTTGAGGTCGGTCACCCCGGCGAAGCTGGCCGCGCAGCGATAGCGCTCCGGATTGCGCACCGCGCCCCACAGCGCCGCGTAGCCGCCATAGGAACTGCCCACCATGCAGACGCGCTTCGGATCGATGGTGCCCTGCTTCGCCAGCCAGTCCATCCCGTCATCGAGATCGTCCTGCATCGCGCGGCCCCATTGGCCCTCGCCCTTCTCGCTGAACGTCTTGCCGTAGCCGCCCGAGCCCCGATACTCGGGCTGCAGCACGGCATAGCCGCGGTTGGCGAGGAACTGCACCTCGACATCGTACGTGCCATCATCGCGCACGCCGTAGGGTCCGCCGTGGGGCATGATCACAAGCGGCAGCGCCTTGGCCGGCCGGTTCGGCGGCAACGTGAGATAGGCGGGCACCTCAAGGCCGTCGCGCGTGGTGTAGGAGGTGTAGCGGGTCAGCGCGAGCATCCTTGGCTTCAGCTGCTCGTTCGCCTGCGCGAACAGCTGCATCACGCCGTCGGTCTGATCGAACAGATAATAGCGGCCGGGATCGTTCGAGCCGCCGAGCCGGACCAGCATCCGGTTGCGATCGCGCGAATAGCTCACAATAGTCGCGGCGCGATCTCCCACCGCTCCGGCCACCGCCTTGTCGATCGCTTCCTGCACTTTGGCGAGTTCAGCATCGAACCAGTGCGCGCGCGGGCGATCGGTGGTGTAGTAGGCGGCCCAGAGATCGGGGCTGTCCGGCTTGGTATCGAAATCATCGATATCGACGCCCGGCGCTTCGAACACCATCTCGCCGGGCTTTCGCGTCGCGAAGTTGAACCGCCACAGCGCATAGCGCCCGGTCTTCTCGTTCAGCAGCTTCTGATAGCCTTCGTCGCTGCCGCGGAAGATGCGCGCGACGTCATAGAACGCGTCGTCATCGTCGTAATCGGCCTTGACCACGGTGCGGAATGTCTCGCCATCCTTGGCACGGTAGAGCAGTTTCCACGATTGCCCGCCGAACTGCAGCCCGGCGCGCACCACCCCGGCATCGTCCGCGATCCACTTGAGCACCCCGTCGCGCTCGCGGATGAGCTCGCGGGCCTTGTTGGTGGCCAGATCGACCAGCGAGACGCTGGGGTAATCGAAGATGGTCTGGGCGTAGGAGAGCAGCGCGGTCTTGCCCTCGGGATCGACCCAGAGCACGTCATCCCCGATCAGGCCCTCCTGCTTCGAGCCGATGAAGCGCTGCGCCTGGGTGGAGACGTCATAGACCAGCAGCCGGGTCGACCAGTATTCGTCGCCGAACAGCTTCACGGTCTGCCCGAGACTGATCAGGATCCGGTCATTGCCTGCCCAGCGGAACCAGTTGAGCTCGACCACCTTGCCGGGATTGAGCATCTTGTTCTTGCCCGTGGCCGGATCGAACACGCCGATCAGGGTCTTGCCATCAAGCGCGACTTTGGCGGCAATCAGATTGCCGTCGGGCGAGAGCTTGGGATCCGAAATGAACGACAGCTGCGAGAACACGTCGGTCGAAATCCGCTCGACCGGTCCGGCAGGCGCGCTGGCGGCAGCGGCTGGCGCGGCCGCCGCGGGCGGATCGGCTGCCAGCGCAGCGACCGGCGCCAGCCCCGCGCAGGCGGCGAGGACGAGGCCCACCACAAGACTTTTGCCCACCACCATGACGCCCCCGCGTTTCCTTCCGGAGCGGATAGGCTATGCCCTCTTGCGGCCGCACTCAAGTCCGTGACGGATCGGAATTGGCCAGATCGCGCGGACTACAAGGCGGCGGCGGCGATCCGGTGCTCGAGGTCGGTCAAATCCGGCGCGGCGGACCGCGCGGCGCGGCGCACGTCAGCGAGATCGCCCGCCATTTCGCGCAGCAAGGCGCCGCGCCGCTCCAGCCGCACCGCATTGTCGAACGCGACGCCGGGGCGCTTGGAGTAGGTGCTGAACAGCGGCCCGGCCACGACCTCGGCGATCCGCGCGGGGGCTGCAGGCCGACCAAGCCGGGGGGCGAGCGCGGTCAGCGTGCTGGCAGGCTCGGCGTAGAAGCGTTCGGCATCGAGCGTGACCGCCTGCGGCAAGGCTTCTAGCGCGGCAAGGAAAGCGCGCATCTGCCACAGCCACAGCGCGGCCAGACATTCCGCATCGCTCGCAGCAGCAGGGGCGCCGGCAAAGCGCACCGCAATATCGCGGACCCAGCCGCGATGCTGCGGGCTGCGCAGCACGGCCAGCGCATAGTCCTCAAGGCCAAGATGGAGAAGAACCGCAGGTGCCGCCGGATCAGCCGCCGCGATTTCCGGGAGCAAGGCATTCACCGGCACGTTGGCCTTGACCAGCGTCGGCTCGTCCCCGCCGTAGCGCCGCGACAGCATGGCAAGGACCAGCCGCAGCCGGGCGGGATCGGGCTCAAGAGCCAGCTGCCGCAGCGCCATCGGCTCGCGCAGGACGAGGCCGTTCGACATTGCCTCCAGCGCGCGGGCCAGCAGCGTCGAACCGCAATGGGCCACGTGGAATATCCATGCGATGGTCGCCGCCCGCGGAGCGGCATCGGCAAGCTGCGCGGCCGGCACCAGCGCGGCGCCGTCGCGCGCCGGCGAAATCCGCGCATCGAGGAAGATCGAGCGCGCATAGGCCGCCCGGTCCATCGGCACGATCACCGCATTCGCGGCCTCGAACGAATGGAGGTAGTGATCGGGCGAGGCCGCGATGATGGCGGGGGTCAGTCGCATCGCACTGCCTTAGCCGCGTTTGCTGCCGACCGCACTCCCCTCCCGCTTGCCGGAGGGGTCGGGGGTGGGTTAGGCCACTGGTCACAATGGCCGAGATCGATCCCCCCGCCCCCGGCCGCCCCTATGCGGTGCTCTCGCCAAGCGGAGCGGAAACGCTGGCCGCTATCGATCCGGCGCTGATCGAAGCGACCTACAAGGCCCACGGCGCCATGCTGCTGCGCGGTTTCGGCGCCGATCTCGACAGCTTCCGCCGCTTTGCCCGCAGCCTCTGCACCACCGCCGTGATCAACGAAACGCCGGGCCGTGCGGTGCTCGATGCGGTGGAGGCCATTCAGGGCGTCGACGGCGGCACCAATGCCTTCGCGCTTCACCCCGAACTCGCGCGCGAACCGTGGAAGCCCGATGCCGCGCTGTTCGGCTGCCTCAGCCCGCCGGGTTCAGGCGGCGAGACGACGCTGTGCGACGGAATCGCGCTGGCCGCTGCCTTGCCGGAAGCCGTGCGCCAAGGGCTGGAAGGGCGGCGGCTGGTGCATGTCATGGGCGTCTGGCCCGAACTGCTGCGCTTCTGGTTCGGCACCGAGACGCCGGACGATGCGCTGCTGGCCAGCCCACCGCGCCCCCTGCCCTACCGCTTCTTCCGCGTGCCGGACGGCCGCATCGCGCGCGAATTCTCACGGCCCGCCCTGCACAAGCCGATGTTCGCGCAAGGGCCTGCGTTCGGCAATTTCCTGCTGTTTGCCCGCTTCAACAACGGACGCGGCAACTTCCCGCTGCTCGATGATCTCACCCCGGTTCCGGAAGACTGGCTGCAGGCCATCCATGCCACAGGCGAGGCGCTGACCGCCGAGGTGCGTTGGCAGGCGGGCGATGTGCTGGTGCTCGACAACACCCGCTTCCTCCAAGGCCGCCGCGCCATCGTGGATGCCACGCAACGCACCATCGCGGCGTTCTTCGGCTATGTGCGGTTCGCCGTGCCCGATGCGGAGGAGATGCCGAACGCGCCCTGGCGGCAGGGGGATTTCAGGCCCCCGCTGCCGCCACTCTAGAGTCTCAGGCCGCTTCGGCCTTGCGTTCGGCGCGTTCGAGGTTGATCGCCTCGGCCAGCAGGAATGCCAGCTCGATCGACTGCGCCGCGTTGAGGCGCGGGTCGCAGTGGGTGTGATAGCGGTCCGCCAGCGCATCCTGCGTGATGGCGATCGCGCCGCCGGTGCACTCGGTCACGTCCTGCCCGGTCATTTCGATATGGATGCCGCCGGCATGCGTCCCTTCCGCGCGGTGGACGGCGAAGAAGCCCTTCACCTCGCTGAGGATGCGGTCGAACGGGCGGGTCTTGTAGCCGTTGTCGGCCTTGATCACGTTGCCGTGCATCGGATCGCACGACCACACCACCGGATGCCCTTCGCGCGCGACGGCGCGGACGAGCGGCGGGAGGCCGGCCTCGACCTTGTCATGCCCGAAACGGCTGATCAGCGTCATGCGGCCCGGCTCGCGGCCCGGGTTCAGCGTATCGAGCATGCGCAGCAGCGCATCGGGCGTAAGGCTCGGCCCGCACTTCATGCCGATGGGATTGCCCACGCCGCGCAGGAACTCGACATGCGCGGAAGCCTCGAAGCGGGTGCGATCGCCGATCCACAGCATGTGCGCGCTGGTGTCGTACCACTGGCCGGTGAGCGAATCCTGCCGCGTCATCGCCTGTTCGTACTGCAGCAGCAGCGCTTCGTGGCTGGTGTAGAACTTGGTGCCCTGCAGCTGCGGGACCGTGGCAGGATTGACGCCGCAGGCCTCCATGAAGTCGAGGCTTTCGCCGATCTTGTCGGCCATCTCGCCGAACTTCGCGGCCCACGGGCTCTTGCCGATATGGTCGAGCGTCCACTGGTGGACCTGCCGCAAGTTGGCATAGCCGCCGGTCGAGAACGCGCGCAGCAGGTTGAGCGTGGCCGCCGCCTGCGAATAGGCGCGCAGCATGCGCTCGGGATCTGGAATGCGGCTCTCGGCGTTGAACTCGATGCCGTTGATATTGTCGCCAAGGTAGCTCGGCAGCTCAAGATCGCCGATCTTCTCGACCGGCGAGGAGCGCGGCTTGGCGAACTGGCCGGCCATGCGGCCCACCTTCACCACCGGCTGCTTGCTGGCGAAGGTGAGGACGACCGCCATCTGCAGCAGCACGCGGAACGTGTCGCGGATGTTGTTCGGGTGGAACTCGGCGAAGCTCTCCGCGCAGTCCCCGCCCTGGAGCAGAAAACCACGGCCGGCCGCGACTTCCGCGAGATCGGCCTTCAGCGCGCGCGCTTCACCGGCAAACACCAGCGGGGGAAACCGGGTCAGCGTTTCCTCGACCGCGGCAAGCTTTGCCGCATCGGGATAAGTGGGCAGGTGCTTGGCCTCTGCCGCGCGCCAGCTGTTCGCATTCCAGTTCGTTGCCACGGTACTCGCTTTCGTAAAGACGCGCGCGTTTAGCGGTACCGGGACACAAATGCAAAGGTTTGGGGGCGGCCTTGAATCAATGTTCCATCAGGCGGCGCTGGAAGTAGACCATTTCGAGCGCGATGGTCCGTGCCGACTCCTTGAGATTGGCCCCGGCGCCGTGCCCGCCCGCCGTGTTCTCGTAGTAGAGATAGGGCAGGCCGTACTCCTTCATCCGCGCCGCAAACTTGCGCGCCTGCACCGGGCCGACGCGGTCGTCCTTGGTCGTCGTCCAGATCAGCGTTTCGGGATAAGCCGCGCCGCGCTTGAGGTTCGAATAGGGCGAGGTCCTGAGCCAGAACGCCTTCTCGTCCGGATTGGCCATCGTGCCATATTCGCCGACCCACGAGGCCCCGGCCGAGAGCTTTTCATAGCGCAGCATGTCGAGCAGCGGGATCTGGATGCTGACCGCGCCGAACAGATCCGGGCGCTGGGTCAGTTCCACCCCCATCAGCAGGCCGCCGTTGGAGCCGCCATAGATGCCGAGCTTCTTCGGGCTGGTGATCTTGCGCGCCATGAGGTCTTCGGCGACCGCGGCGAAATCGTCGTAGATCACCTGCCGCTTCGTCTTGAGCCCCGCCTCGTGCCACGCCGGGCCGAACTCGCCCCCGCCGCGGATATTGGCGACAACGAAGGCGCCGCCGCGCTCGAGCCAGAGCTTTCCGGTGGTTCCGCTGTAGTGCGGCGTGTAGGAGACCTGGAACCCGCCATAAGCCGTCATCAGCGTCGGGGTCGTACCGTCGAGCTTCATGTCGGCGCGGTGGGTGATGAAGTAGGGAATCTTCGTCCCGTCCTTCGAAGTCGCCTCGAACTGCTCGGTGACCAGCCCGTCCGCCGCAAAGCGCGCCGGGGTCTGCTTGATCTGCACCGCCGTGGCGGCAGCGGCATCGACTTTCCAGAGCGAGGTCGGCAGCAGGTAGCTCTGCACCGAGACATAGGCCACATCGGACGTACGGTCGCTCGAGACCACGCCGATCGCGGCATTTTCCGGCAGGGGCAGAATGCTCTGCCGCCAGCCGGTGGCGGTCCGCGTGAACACCATCGCCCGCCCGCGCACGTTGTCATACACCGCGGCAAGCACCCGGCCTTTGGTCACGCGCACTTCGTCGCCATCGATCGACTGGCGCGGTCCGGGCGCGAAAACCACTTCCGGCGCGGCCTTGCTCTCGGGATCGACCGCGACGAGGGCGCCCGCCGGGATCGGCGCGCCGCCCGCAGGCGTCCATGCCTCGTCCACCTGGAAGATCAGACGGCCATCCACGAGACCCTTGACGGTGCTCTTGCGCGGCACGGCAAGCGGCATTGCGCCCTTCGCGGTCATGCGCACGAATTCCGCCTCGAAGAAGGTGATCCCGCGCGTGATGACGACTTCGGTATGGCCGGCGCCATCGGTGAAGCTGCGCGGGATGACGAAGACGTCGTCCGGCTTGCCCCGGAACACTTCGCTTGCGGCCTCAAGTGATTGACCGCGCCGCACGCGCTTGACCACGAACGGGTAGCCGCTCGCCGTCATCGTCCCCGACCCCCAGTCGCGCGCGGCGATCAGGCTGTCCGGCGTTTCCCAGCTGACCCACTGCTTGGATTTGGGCAGCACGAAGCCGCCATCGACAAAGCTGCGGCTCGCCAGATCGAACTCGCGCAGCGTGTTGGCGTCCTCCCCGCCGTCGGACAGCGCCACAAGACACCGCTTCTCGGCCAGCGGTTCGCAATCCGCACCCGCCCAGACCCAATTGGCCTTTTCCGCCGCCGACAGCGCATCGAGATCGAGCAGCGTCTGCCACGCCGGCTCCGCCTTCTCGTAGTCGACCGGGCTGGTCATCCGCCAGACGCCGTGGACGTGGCCCGCATCCTGCCACAGGTTCGCGATCTGCCCGCCGATCAGGCGCGGCAGGGCGATACGGTCGGTCGCTTCCGCAATCTTCAGCGCATCGGCATAGAACCCGGCGTAGTGCGGATCGCGCTCCAGCACGGCGAGAGAGCGGGCGTTCTCCGCGTCGACCCACTCCATCGCGCGCGCACCAGCGACGTCCTCAAGCCAGATGTACGGGTCGGCCGGATCAGCCACGGCCGGATCAACCACGGTCTGTGCCGCTAGCGGCGCAGCCCCGGCTGCCAGAAACAGCGCCGCAAACCGGGTGAGGTGCCGCATCGAACCACTCCATGGTATCCAGTGTGTGAAGGTATCGGGGCCGGGGTCGCCATTCAACGGGGACTTGCAGCGGTTGGGTCAGCCTCGCGACACCCGTCATTTCCCCGGCACGACCTTGAGCCGCCACGCCTTGTCCGGCACCAGATAGCGCTTGGCCAGCTGCTGCAGCCGCTCGGGCGTGATCGCGCTGTAGTCGGTCAGGATCGAGCGCAACTGGTCAAACTTCTCCGGCTCCAGCGCTCCGCCCTCAAGCTGGTACATGTAGAACCCGTTGCCGGTGCTGGCGCGGGTGATCAGCTGCTTCATCGGCTCGGTCACGCGCGCAATCTCGTCCGGCGTCGCGGGGGTGGCGGCGAGATCGGCGGCGATCTTGTCGGAGGCGGCAAAGAACGCCGTCAGATCACCGGGGCGCAGCTGGGTGGTCGCCGCGAGATAGCCGCCCGAGGGCAGATCGAGCGGCCAGCTGGAATTGACCTGCGGCGCATAGCTCGCGCCGATCTTCTCGCGCATCGCATCGAACAGGCGGTTGTTGAACACCTGGCTGAGCAGTTCGAGCTGGCGCGCTTCATGGAAACCCGCGCTGCCGCCGCCCGTGGGCCAGGCGACCAGCGCCGCCGCCGTGTTGGCATCGCCGTGATGGTTCAGCGTCAACGGATCGCCGACCGGTGCGGGGACCTTGGGCGCAAAGCCGGTGGCAGGGGCCGGATCGCGCTGCGGCAGCGCTCCGAACGTCCGCTCAAGCGCAGCGACGGCTTCCTCGCGGTTGAAATCGCCGAACAGATCGACCTCGATCGGCCCCTGCTTGAGCAGCGCCGACCACACGCGGCGGAAGCCTTCGGGGCTCGCCTTGGCAATCTCCGCCGGATTGGGCACGGCATAGCGCGGATCGCCGTCCTTGAGCAGCCAGCCCAGATCACGCTGCAGCACAGAGGCCGCGGAAGCATTGGTCGATTCGTACCCCAGCCGGGCCGCCGCCTGCGCGCGCACGACCGGATTGGGGTCCCAGCGCGGCATCGCAAGCTTTGCCGCGAACAGGTACAGCTGGTCGGCAAGATCTGCCGGGCGCGTATCGGCCGAGAACTTGAAGCTCGTATCGTCGATATCGAAATCGAGGCTGAGCTTGCGGCCCGTCGCCAGCCGGTCGAGATCCTCGCGGCCGACATTGCCGAAGCCGCTGTCCATCAGCGCGGTCTCGCCCAGCGAGGCATAGACCGCATCCTTGGGATCGATCACCGCATAGCCGCCGCCGAAGTGGACGCGCACGATCACGCGGCCAGGCTCGGCCTGGTTGGCCCAGAGCAGCGCCTTGACCCCGTTGGAAAGCTCGATCCGCTCGATCCCGAGCAAGCCGGTGCCTTCCGCATTGGTCACGGTCCCCGGCGTGCCGATCGCCGGGAGATCCTTGAAGCTCAAAGAACTCGCCGCCAGACGGCTGGCCGACGAAGGCGCGACCGGCGCCAGCAGCGCGGTGCGCAAGTCCGCCTCGGTCCCGTCCGACGCCTTGGGCGTGATCATCACCGAGCGGACGACCGTACCCTTGAACAATGTACGGGTGTGTTCGAGCACGGCGGCAGGCGTGAACAGCGGGATCGACGAGCGGAAGATGCTGTAGACCGTATCGGGATTGGCCACCGTCTCGCGGATGTCGACCGCATCGGTGATGTCGTCGGCCACTTTCGATCCGGCGAGCGTCTCCTGCGTCTCGACCGGCACCTTGAAAGCGACGTCGAACTCCGCGACTTCGCGGGCTATTTCCTCCTCGGTCGGCGGGGTGGCGAGCGCATCGGCGATCACCGCGCGGACATCCTTGACCGCCGCCTTCCAGTCGTCCGTCAGCGGCGTCACCGTCACCAGCGTCGCATCGGCAGAGCGGCTGATGCGCTGCTGTTCGACCGAGGCAGCCAGATAGCTGCCCCCGGCGCGCGCGCGGCCTTCGAGGCGGCGGTTGATGATCGCGATGCCGAGGCGGTCGATCATCAGGCCCTGGTTGTAGACGATCGTGTCGTTCACCTTGTGCCACGGACGCAGCACGGCATAGTTGAACACGCGCGGCAGGTCGGGCTCGACCATGACCTTGGCCTCGCCCACCGGATTGGCCGGATCACCGCCGACGGGAGGCTTGGGCGCGCCGAAATCGGGCAGCGGCGGGCGCTTGCCAGTGCCCTTCCACGTGCCGAACCACTGCTTGATATGCGCGATCAGCGCCTGCGGATCGGCATCGCCGGCGACGACGACCACCGCATTGTCGGGCCGGTACCACGCATCGTGGAAGGCCTTGACCTTGGCCGGGGTCGCCGCGTTCAGCGTTTCCTCGGTGCCGATGGGCGAACGCACGCCAAGCGGCTGCCCCGCAAAGAACACCGCGCGCGTGCCGTCGAGAATGCGCGTCTGCGGGCCGGAGCGCTCGCGCATCTCGGCGAGCACGATCGGCACTTCGGTCTTGACGCCCACGTCGGTGAAGATGGGCGCGGTGATCATGCCCGAAAGCAGGCGGAAGGTTTCATCCAGCTTGGCGGGCGAAACATCGGGAATGTCGAGCTTGTAGACGGTCTGCGTCGGGCTCGTCTCGGCATTGGTGTCGCTGCCGAAGGTGGCGCCCAGCCGCTGCCATGCCGGGATCGCCTCACCCGCCTTGAGATACTTCGAATCGCGGAAGGTGAGGTGCTCGATCAGGTGGGCATAACCGCGCTGCGGATCGGTCTCGTAAAGCGAGCCCGCATCGACCAGCACGCGCACCGAGACCTGGCCCGGCGGCACCCCGTTGCGCCGCACCGCATAGCGCAGGCCATTGGGGAGGACGCCGAAGATCCACGCCTTGTCCTGCGGCACATCGCTGCCGCGATAGAGCCAGGGGACGGAGCCGGTCGCCGCTTTCGGGGCCGCCGCGGGCCGTGCGGGGGCCTTGGCAAGGACTTGTGAAGGAACCCCGAGCAGGCCGATCAGGACGGCGGAAACAACGGGAGCGAGAGCACGGGGCGAACGCGGGGCGAACCGGGACAGAAAAGCCATGAACGCTGTATAGGACGGCAAGAAATGAAGGACCAGTGAATTGGTCCCTCATTCCCGTGCCCTAGCGAAGATTACGTCTTCGGCTTTTTCGCCGCCGGAGCGGGCTTCTTTGCTGCCGGAGCGGCCGGAGCGGCGCCCTGTGCTTCAGCGGCCTGCTTCTCGGCCGCCTGCTGCGCTGCGGCCTGCTGCTCCGCCTGCTTGGTAGCTGCGGCGCGCATCGCCTCGATTTCGTTCTCGGTCTTGAAATCGACCAGTTCGACCTGGAACACGAGATCGGAATTCGCGGGGATCGGCCCGGTGCCCTTGTCGCCATAGCCAAGCGCCGCCGGGATGCAGAAGCGCCACACGCTGCCCTTGCTCATCAGCTGCAGGCCTTCGGAAAAGCCCTTGATCACGCCAGAGGCGCGGAACGCCTGCGAGGTGTTCTGATCGAACACGTTGCCGTTCGCGGAAAGGTAGCCGATGTAATTCACGAGCACGTAGTCCGTCGCGCCGGGCTTGGGGCCCTGGGCATCCTTGAGCACGCGCGTGCCGAGGCCCGACGCGGTGGTGGCATTGCACACGCGCTGCACGGCAGGAATCGCCGGGGTGAGCGGCACCGGCAGGATCTCGGCAGCGGGATCCGGCGCGGGCGCGGCCAGCGCCGGCACGGCTGCCAGCGCGGCAAGGGACAGGGAAAGGGCGATTCGGCTGAGGCCGCGATGGATGATGATCATGGCGCGCTTCTTTAATCGAGGCTTGTTACACGTGCCAGCACGGAACGCTGCACGCCGCCAAGAGCCTACGCATTAACGCCTAAGGCCTGCCAACCGGCCATCGACAGGGGGCATGCTACTGCGGTCGACATGGCGATCAGTGGCGATTACTCCTCCCCGGTCACGGTCAACGGCTTCGTCTGCCGCAATTGCAGCGACGTCGACCGGGCCAAGCGCCATATCGATCCGGCGGACCCCGCCGCCGGCCCGTTCGGCGTCAACGGCAGCCACAAGCCGGGCAAGACCGCAAAACCCGCCAATCACTTTTCCGCCGAAGCCCGCGATGCCGAGCGCCTCGAAGCGCTCTACCGCGAACGGCGCGCCGCCCCAGTCTCGCCCATCGCTGCCGCCTATGCCGGCGCGCTGGCGCCCTCAGGCGGCTCGCTCGTCTCCCGCAGCGCGTGAAACCGGGCCGATTGAACCCTTGACCCCCGGCCTTGGCGGCCTACATGCTGGGGCATGTTCATCGAAACCGAAACCACCCCGAACCCCGCCACGCTGAAGTTCCTTCCGGGCGAGATCGTCATGGCCTCCGGCACGCGCGAGTTCACCTCGCCCGAAGCTGCCGCCGCCTCGCCGCTGGCCGAAGCGCTCTTCGCGCTGGGCGATGTGACGGGCGTGCTCTACGGGCGCGACTTCATCGCGGTGACGATCGCGCCGGGATCGGAATGGGCGCCGCTCAAGCCGCAGGTGCTCGCACTGCTGCTCGATCATTTCGTGGCGCAGGCGCCGCTGTTCACGTCGGCAGGCGCGGACTTCGTGGTCCCCGGAGAGGCCGACGACGATGTGGACTATGGCGACGATCCCGCCGACGCGGACATCGTCGAGCAGATCAAGGACCTGATCGAGACGCGCGTGCGCCCCGCCGTGGCGAACGACGGCGGCGACATCACCTACCGCGGCTTCCGCGAGGGCGTGGTCTATCTCAAGATGCAGGGCGCCTGTTCGGGCTGCCCCTCGTCCACCGCGACGCTCAAGAACGGCATCGAACAGTTGCTCAAGCACTATGTGCCTGAAGTGAACGAAGTCCGCGCCGCCTGATCCGCCTCTCCCGCGAAAGTTCCCACCGATGTCCCAGCCGCTCGACGACGCCGCGCTCGATCAGGTGTTTCGCTCCGCCCGCACCTACAACGGCTATCTCGACAAGCCGGTGAGCGAGGCGCAGCTCCACGCGATCTGGGACCTGATGAAGATGGGGCCGACCTCGGCCAACCAGATGCCCGCGCGGCTCGTCTGGTGCGTGAGCGGCGAGGCAAAGGAAAAGCTGGCGGCCTGCGCCGGCGGCACCAATCCGGACAAGATCCGCAAGGCGCCCGTCAGCGTCATCATCGGCATGGACATCGATTTCCACGAACAGCTCCCCTGGCTGTTTCCCCATGCCGATGCGAAGAGCTGGTTTGAAGGCAACGAAGCGCTGCGCGAAGTATCGGCCATGCGCAATGCGACGCTGCAGGGCGCCTACTTCATCATCGCCGCGCGCATGATCGGGCTCGATACGGGTCCGATGTCGGGCTTCAGCAATGCCGCCGTCGATGAGGTCTTCTTCGCAGGCACGCGCGTCAAGTCGAACTTCATCTCGACTTTGGGCTACGGCGATCCGGCAACTATCTTCCCGCGCAGCCCCCGCCCCGATTTCGCCACGTTCAACACGCTGGCCTGAGGCGAGACGCGGGTTGCGCAGGCTGGTGATCGACAGCGCGACAGAGGCTTGTTCGGTCGCTTTGCTCGATGATGGCGACATGGTTGCCGGCACCCACGCGATGCTCGGGCGCGGGCACGCGGAGCAACTCGTGCCGATGATCGCCGCGTTGCCCGGCAAAGGCCGCGCGGATTGCATCGCCGTCAACACCGGCCCCGGCAGCTTCACCGGCATCCGCGTCGGCCTTGCCGCTGCCCGCGCGCTGGCGCTGGCATGGGGCGTACCGATCGAAGGCTATGCCTGCCTCGCCCTCGTCGGCGCGATGGCCCGCGCGGCGCATCGCGGCGCGGCGATCGACGTGGTGATGAGCGGCGGGCACGGCGAATGGTTCTTCCAGCCCTTCGCAGCCGATGGCACGGCGCTGGCAGAACCGGCGTCCTTGCTGCCGGAGGCCGTCGCGGCTCGCTCGCAGGCCCCCGTCGTGGTCGGCAGCCAGGCCGAAGCGCTCGCAGCGCGGCGTGGCAGCCAACCCTCGGCCCATCCGCTATGGCCTGATGCGCGCGCGTTTGGCCTTCTCGGCCGCGACAGCCTGCGCGCCGATCCCGTACCCCGCTATGGCCGTGCCCCCGATGCGCGGCTGCCGGCGGCATGATGGCGGCAGCCTGAGGTCCGCCCCGCGATGAGCCGCGTCCCACCCGACTGCAGCGATGATATCGACCGGATCATGGAAGTCATGGCCGGTGCCTTTGCTCCCGAATTCGGCGAGGCATGGAACCGCCGTCAGGTTTCTGACTCGCTGCTGCTCACCGGCACCGCCTATTGTCTGATTGGCGCCGAGGGCTCGATCGATCCCGATCCCGAAGCAGCGACTGCGGGTTTTGCGCTGACCCGATCAATATTCGACGAGGAAGAACTGCTGCTCTTCGCAGTCCTGCCCCAGTACCGCGGCCGGGGCCTCGGCGCCGCGCTGCTGACCGAAGTGATCGCTCGCGCCCGCCGGCGCGGCATTCGGCGCCTTTTTCTCGAGATGCGGCGGAACAATCCTGCCGGCAAGTTATACACAGGATTTGGTTTCAGGACGGTAGGTGTTCGCCCCGGCTACTATCGGACAGCGAGCGGAGAACGCCTCGACGCCCTCAGTCAGGAACTGCATCTTGCAGATAACTAGTCATATTTACCTGTCAGAAGCCTTATTTGCGAAGTTTCTGACAGAAAAGGGACCGGAATGCTCCGGAATGTTTGTATCCCTGTTGCACAAGCGTATATGCGGAGCAGTCTACTCTAGACTCACCGAGCCTTGACTGGGCAAAAAAGAAGATAACAACCGTAAAAGGTATGGGTACAATGAGTGAAATCGAAAACGATATGCGGGAAACGCTGATCACGCTCACTTCGGACATCGTCGCCGCTCACGTGAGCAACAACAGTGTCGCGGTAAACGACCTGCCGGTGCTCATCAGCAACGTCTATGCCGCGCTCTCTGGTCTCAATCCCGCGCAACCGGCTGCAGAACCGGCCCCTGAACCTGCGGTGTCCATCCGCGCTTCGGTCAAGAACGACCACATCGTCTGTCTGGAAGACGGCAAGAAGCTCAAGATGCTCAAGCGTCATCTGATGACGCGCTACAACATGACCCCGGAACAGTACCGCACCCGCTGGAACCTGCCGGCGGACTACCCGATGGTCGCCCCCGCCTACGCCGAAAAGCGCCGCGAACTGGCCAAGAAGATCGGCCTCGGTCGCAAGCCCGCGCCCAAGCGCGGCCGCCCCGCCAAGGCCGCCGGCTGAACAGACGGCACACGGTCCAGAACCAGCGAGGCCCGAAACGGGCCAGCCCCGGGCCTCGCTGCGTTCACTTTTCCCCGATCCGGGCGCGATCCATCCGGCAAATCGGCTGCGCAGCGGTTGAAGAATTGGCGCAGCAAACTATGCTGCGCGCAACCTAACCGGGATGGGCCGCAAGCTTGCATCAGGCAATCGACATTGAAGCGCTGTGCGCAGAGCGGGGTCTGAGGATCACCGAGCAACGCCGCGTGATCGCGCAGGTGCTCTCGGAGAGCGACGACCACCCGGACGTCGAGAAGCTGCACGAGCGGGCCTCCGCGCGCGACCCGCGCATTTCCATCGCCACGGTCTACCGCACCGTGCGCCTGTTCGAAGAGGCAGGCATCCTCGACCGCCACGATTTCGGCGATGGCCGCGCCCGTTACGAGGCGACGCCCGAGGCTCATCACGATCATCTGATCGACGTCGAGACCGGCAAGGTCATCGAATTCGTCGATCCCGAGCTGGAAGCGCTGCAGCGCCAGATCGCCGAACGGCTCGGCTACCGCCTCGTCGACCACCGCATGGAGCTCTATGGTGTCAAGTCTGATCGCGAGGCGTAGGGCCCGCCGCAAGGTCGGCCCGGAACGCGGTGCTCCCGTCACCTGGATGGGCTGGGGCCGGATTTGCCTGCGCGGCGTGCTGCTCGTGCTGCTGATGCTGGTCTGCGTGCCGCTGCACTACCTCTACCGCATCGTGCACTATGGCTCGCCCTTCCCCAAGCTGTTCCTGTTCTGCGCCGCGCGCATCATCGGCGCGCGGGTGCGGGTCCACGGCGTGCCGCTCAAGCGCGACGTGTTCTACATTTCCAACCACCTTTCGTGGGTCGATATCCTCGCGCTCGGCGGGGCAAGCGGGACCGCCTTTGTCGCCAAGGCTGAATTGTCGCAGGCCCCGGTTGTCGGCTGGCTGGCGCGGATCAACCGCACCGTGTTCGTCAGCCGCGAAGACCGCATGGGCGTGGCCGACCAGATCAATCGCCTCAAGGAAGCGCTGGCCGACAACTGGTCGATCACCGTGTTCCCCGAAGGCACCTGCACCGATGGCAAGTCGCTGCTGCCGTTCAAGACCTCGATGCTGCGCGTGCTCGAGCCGCCGCCGCCGGGCGTGATGGTGCAGCCGGTGGTGCTAGATTACGGCCGGGTCGCCGAATGGATCGGCTGGATCGGCACCGAGGACGGCGTCTCCAACGGCAAGCGCATCATGTCGCGGCGCGGCTCGTTCCGGCTCGAGGTGCACTTCCTCGAACCGTTCGATCCGCAGGGCCTCGCCGGGCGCAAAGCGATTGCTGCCGAAGCCCGCCGCCGGATCGAGCCCGCGCTCGAAGCCGCTTTGGGTGAGCCGCTGCGGCCCTTCGCCTTCGATGTGGCGCCGGTTCGCTACGAAGCGGCCAAGAGCGCGGCGTGAAGCTGAAGCTGAAGCCCGGCATCGCGCAGAAGCCGCGCCAGGTCGTGGACAAGCTGGCAAGTGCGGTGCGCCGCAAGATCAAGCTCAAGAAGCCCCGGCGCCGCGGCAAGCCCAAGCCGCTGCGCAAGGGCCCGCCCGAGGCCCTGCTCGGCTTCGGTCGCTTCGTCGCCAATCCCCGCCGCTTCGGCGGCTTCGTCAGCGGCCCAGCCCTCGCCGAGGCGATCACCCGCGAGATCGAACCGGCCGCCGGCCCCGTGCTGGAGCTTGGCCCCGGGACCGGCGTGTTCACCCGCGCCCTCATCGCCCGCGGCGTGGCAGAGCGCGACCTCATCCTCGTCGAGCTCGATCCCAAGCTGGCCGAGCGCCTGCGAACCGCTTTCCCCGAGGCGCTCGTCCTGTGCCGCAAGGCCGGAAGCGTGACGGCAGACCTCCTCGAAGGCCGCCGCCCGGTCGCCGTCGTCAGCGGGTTGCCTCTGCTCAATTTCCCGGATGAGGAAGTCGAGCGGATCATCGCCGCCGCCTTCGCGGTCTGCACGCCCGAAGCGGCACTCTACCAGTTCACGTATGGCCCGAAGTGCCCGGTCAGCAAGGCGATCCGTGCAGAGCTGGGACTGTCGGCGCAGCGCACCACGCGCATCTGGCGCAACGTGCCCCCCGCTTCGGTTTACCGCATCGTTCGGGACTGATCGGCACGGTCAGCCCTGCTGTCGCCGCTGCTTGTCATCGCCTTGCCGCGCGATGGCGCAGCGCCCCCGATCGTAATCGCCGACCGCGCGGATGACATCGCCCTCCCGAGGCTCGACCCGCCGCCCGGTCGCGATGCCGGAAAGCACGCGGGCAACCAGCGTATCGAGCCGGCTGACAAGGTAGCAGGCAACATCGGGTTCGGAATGGCTGTCGCCCACGCCGCTGTCGTCGGTGAGGAAGATGTAGCGCCCCTGCGTCAGCGCAGCCATCGAGCGCATGACATATTGCGCGCTGTCTTCCACCCCGCTCGCCGCGACCGGCACGATCTGCACGCCCCGACTGCGCAGCACTTGCGTCGCGTCGAGCGTGGCGCCGATCGCATCTTCATGCGGCGGCGCGTCGGTCACCAGCAGCACCGCCTTGGCCGCATCCGGGCGCCACTGCAGGCGCCCCGCCTCCGCCACGGCGCGGTCCATCGCCTCGGGCATGTCGCCGCCCCCATTCGCGTCCTGCCGGGCAAGCAGGGCGCGGATCGAACCGATGTTTTCGGTGAGGGGCGCCGACTGGACGACATAGTCATCGCCCTGATCGCGGTAGAGCACCACGCCGATGCGCAGATCGAGCTGGCCGGCATTGCGCTTGAGCCGCGCGACGATCGTGTCGAGCTCGGCCTGGATGTAGTCCATTTCGTCGCCCATGCTGCCGGTGGTGTCGATCACCAGCGCCAGATCCATCGCGCGCGGCGCGGCGGCGAGGCCGGGCAGTGTCACGTCGATGAGGCGTCCGTTGGACAAGGCGACGGCCTTGCGCGCCGCACCTGCACTGCCGTTGACGGCGACTGTCGTCTTTTGCGGGATGCGGTCCGCGCGGGGGTAGAACGAGGCCGTCCCGTTCGCCGCCGTCACGAGGCGGAGCGGTGCGCCGGGGCGGCCCACTTCGGTCCTGGCGAAAGGAACCGGCCGCCCGCGCGCATCGACCACGCGGATCACGACCCGGCTGCGCGTATCGTAGAACGGCAGCGATTGCCCGCTCGCCTGCAGGAAGCGCCCGGCATAGGCGGCATATTGCTGCGGGTTGAGCAGATCATCGACATCACCTGCCGTGAGCAGGCCCGATTGGGGCTGGACCTTGCTGCGGGGCATGGCCGGCGGTTCGATCACGACCGGCGGCGGGGCGACGGGTTCGGTCGTGGTCGTCTCGGTCTTGCCGGTGACCAGACCGCCGACATTCCATTCCGATTTCTTCGTGACCGCGCGCGGTGCCGGAATCATCGCTGGCGGCGGCGCCGCTGCAACATCGGTGGCGGGCTCTTCGGCTGCAATGGCATACTTGTTCTGTGGCGCAGCGGCGGACTCAGGTGCTTTCTCGCTGCAGGCGGCCAGTGCCAGCAGGCTGCCTCCCAGAATGACGGTGGAAACGCTCCGAACAACGACGTGGCGATGCATGGGCAAACCTCCCTATGGGGTTTGCAAAACTCTACTTATTTAGTTTGGATTGCAAGCCGGATTCCGCGCATGGCGCCACATATCGTGTTCACTTCGGCTGCTGCATCTGCTCAGACTGTTTGATTTTGAAGCATTTTCTGCCAGATTCCGGACCTGGTCCGCGCGCTGCCGTGCGGCACTGCGGCAAGGCAGGAGTTTCCTACATCGCCATGATCTGCGATCAGTGCGCAGGCCCCTTCACGGGGCAGGTCGCTCTTTCGCATCGTCTGGCCAGATCATCCGCAGCGCTTTTCTGGCGCTGTGTCGCCTTTGACCATTTTGGAGATTTTATCCTTCTGGAACAATTGCTTCGAGCGTGACGCTGAAAGCGACACAGTGTCGCTCTTGTCGCTTTTCAACGCCGCACCGGCACGCTCATTGCCCCGCTGCTGCGGTCCCGTCCGCGGGCAAGCGGAACAGGTAGTAGGGCGCCTTCTCCCGCATGTGCGCCTTCGATTGCATCATCACGTCGGGGATATCGCTGTCGGCCACGTAGATCATGTTGTTCGGCCCGAAGCTCAGGCCATCGGGCCAGCGCATCTTCGGATGCCCCGCGAGTGCCGTCAGTTTGCGGTCCGGCCCCAGCTTCCACACCACGCCGTCCTCGATGCCGGTCAGATAGATATTGCCTTCGTTGTCGATAGTCAGGCCGTCCGCCTGCGGGCGCTCGGCATAAGGCTCGACGCGGGCCGCAAGCTCAGTGGGCGAAAGGCTCTCGTTGCCCAAATCCGCCACCCGCACGCGCGAGAGCATCTTGCCCGACATCGGGCCGATGTAGAGCCATGTGCCCTGCCGATCGAGCGCGATGGGATCGAAGCCGGGGTGGAACCAGAACAGGCTGTTCCCCAGCGGCTGCATCAACCGCCCTTGCGCCTTGACGGCATAAGGCTCCGGCATGATCGCCGGATGTCTGTCGAGCAGGCGGCGCGCCTTGCCGGTCTCGCTGTCGACCACGATCAGTCCCGGATGCCCGCTGAACACGCCGATATCCGCGATGTAGATCATCCGCCCCGCCGCATCGATCTGCATGTCCTGCACGTAAGAGCCGATCCCCGCCACCGAGCGCGGCAGCCAGATCTGCTTGATCGGCTTGTTCGTGCCCAGATCGACCGCGACCAGCCGGGCCCCGAGCAGGCCGTGCTCGCCGTGATCGATGCTCCACAGGCGGTTCCGGCTGTCGATGCGGATGTTGAACACCGCGCCGTAGGAGGGCTTGCTGCGATCCCCGCTCTGCATTTCCATGTTCGGGTAGGGGATCGGCTTGCCGTTCACCAGCTCGAGCACCTTGATCGCCGGGTGCCCCTCGGCGTGATAGGTGAAGAACACGCGGCCCGTCGCGGAGACGGCAATGTTGCCGGGCGGTTCGGGCAGGGTCGCGATCAGTTCGGCCTGCAGGCGCGGTTTCGGATCGCCGATGCGCGGGAACGGCTGCCCTGTCCCGCCATAGCTCGCATAGAACCACACCACGAAGAGGCCGAGGAGAATGCCGACCGCGGCAACGATACGCAGCAGAACCCGGACCATGGCAGCAATCCCGTTTGCAGGAGCATGATTCTTACGATATGAACGTTTCTATGCCTAATCGTTCAATTACGCAAGACACCCTCACCCCGGTCCGCGCCGCGCGCCGGGAACGGCTGCTCGATGCCGCCGAAACGCTGTTCGTAGCTCAGGGTTTCCGGGCCACCTCGATCGAAGCCATCGCCGAAGCGGCGGGCATGTCCAAAGTAACGCTCTACGGCTATTTCCGCGACAAGGAGGCGGTGTTCGTCGCGGTCGCGGAACGCATCGCGGATGCGCTGGAAAGCGCGGTTCATACCGCGCTCGCGGCAGACGCGCCCTTCCCCGCGCCGCTCGCCGCCGCGCTCACCGCCAAGCACCGTATCGTGCAGGAGCGGGTCCAGCGCTCCGCCTTCGCTGGCGAGCTGTTTCAGGCCAAGGCCGCCCACGTCACCCGCCGCTTCGCCGCGCTTGATGAGGCGATCCTGACCGGCCTGACCGAAGCTTTGGTCCGAGCCGGACAAGAACGCGCATGGGCTGCGGAGACCGCACAGCTGCTGTTTTCCGCCGCGAACGGCATCGCCAATCGCGCGGCCGATGCCGATGTGCTCACCACTAGGATCGACCGTTTGGTCCGCGCCGTCGTGGCCGCCTGACCCCCTTCTATCCTTGGGCAAATTGGCGTAAGCGCCCACGATGACCGCGACCCCGCCCCGCACATTCCACGTCAAGAGCTTCGGCTGCCAGATGAACGTCTATGACGGCGAGCGCATGGCCGAGCTGCTCACCGCCGAAGGCATGCGCGCCGCCGACGAAGGCTCTGCGGCCGATCTCGTCGTCCTCAACACCTGCCACATCCGCGAGAAGGCGACCGAGAAGGTCTATTCGGACATCGGCCGCATCGTGAAGGATGGCCGCGAGGCGGGCGCCGTGCCGCTGATCGCGGTCGCCGGGTGCGTGGCACAGGCGGAGGGCGAGGAAATCATGGCCCGCGCGCCCTCGGTGCGCGTCGTCGTCGGCCCGCAGGCCTATCACCACCTGCCCGCGATGGTCGCGCAGGCCGCCGCCGGTGGCCGCGCGACCGAGACGGACATGCCGGCGGAAGCCAAGTTTGCCGCGCTGCCCAAGCGCCGCAAGGTGGGCGCGTCCGCCTTCCTCACCGTGCAGGAAGGCTGCGACAAATTCTGCACCTATTGCGTCGTCCCCTATACCCGCGGCGCCGAGCTTTCGCGCCCCTGGGCCGATCTCGTCAGCGAAGCGCGCGCCCTCGTCGAAGGCGGCGCGCGAGAGATCACGCTGCTGGGTCAGAATGTGAATGCGTGGTCGGGTGAAGACGACAAGGGCCGCAAGGTTGGCCTCGCGGGCCTCGCCGAGGAACTCGCAAAGATCGATGAACTCGCCCGCATCCGCTACACGACCAGCCACCCGATGGACATGGACGACGCGCTGATCGAGGCGCATGGGCTCAATCCCAAGCTCATGCCGTTTCTCCACCTGCCGGTGCAATCGGGCAGCGACCGCGTGCTGAAAGCCATGAACCGCAGCCACACCGCCGCGGGCTACCTGCGCATTCTGGAGCGCGTCCGCGCCGCCCGGCCTGACATCGCGCTCTCGGGCGATTTCATCGTCGGCTTCCCCGGCGAGACCGAGGCCGAGTTCGGGGAGACGCTGCAGATCATTGCCGAGGCCCGCTACGCGCAGGCCTTCAGCTTCAAGTTCTCCGCCCGCCCCGGCACGCCCGCCGCCACGATGGACGGCCAGATCGCCTCCGAGGTGATGGACGACCGCCTGCAGCGCCTGATTGCGGCACTCCAACGTGACAGCCTCGCGTTCAACAAGGCCAGCGTCGGCACGCGCTGCGAAGTGCTGGTCGAGCGCAAGGGCCGTCAAGTCGGGCAGTGGCTCGGCAAATCGCCCTGGCTGCAATCGGTTCACTTCACCGGCGATGCCGCGCTGGGCGACCTCGTCGAGGTCGATCTGGTCGAAGCCGGACCCAATTCGATGGGTGGACGGCTCGTGGCGCGCGCCGCCGCCTGAACGGCGGCGCGGACCTCAAGGATCAGCCGTGGTGGTGGCGATGCCAGGCTCGGGCACGGGCAACCCGGGCCCGGTGAAGCTGTCGATGATCGCGGTGCAGCTCGCGGCGGGCATGGCGAAGCTCGCGGCGCTCCTCGCGCACTTCGCGGCGGTCCTGCACCACTTCGCGGTGGATGGCATGGACTCGCGCATCCGGACCGGCGTGAGCCGAGGCGGCAGCGGGGGCAATGGCAGGGGTCAGCGCGAGGAACGCGGCTGCCAGCAGAAACTTGCGCATCGGATTCTCCTTCAAGCGGGTTCGCATGGCTTGCGACCACCGATGCACATTGCCCCTGATCAGCTTAACAGGCCGGGAACAGCTGCTTAAGCGAGCCGTTATCTTGGTCGCAAAGTGTCGCAAGATCAGCTCCTGCGGACACAGGACAGTGCAAATCATCCGATTTCGGCCCCACCTGTCTTGCGCCTGTCGCATCGGTGCCTAATCTGGGCACAGCTATCCTGAAAGGAGCGCATGGCCCGCAAGTTTTCCCGCTCGCACGATGAAGGTCCCCGCAGCGATTGGCAGGGCGCCTTCCGCAACGATCCGCAAAAGGGCGAGGCCGCGCGCAGCGACCAGCAACGAAGGGCAAGGATCGAGATCGCGTTCGAGGAACAGACCGTGCTCGGCGCGCTGTTCGGCCAGTTCGATCAGAATCTGGTGCAGATCGAGAACCGGCTGGGCGTCTATATCTCGGCGCGCGGCAACAAGGCGGTGATCGAAGGGCCGGACGATGCTGTCGCCCGCGCGCGCGATGTGCTGAAAGGCATGCACCAACGGCTGCTCGCTGGGCATGAGGTCGACTCGGGCGCTGTCGAATCGCTGATCATGATGTCGAACGAGCCGACGCTCGAGGGGATCATCACCGGCGCGCCCGATGGCGCGCCGCCGATCATGATCCGCACCCGCAAGAAGACGATTGTCCCGCGCTCGGCGACGCAGATCGAATACATGCGCGCGCTGGTCCGCGATGATCTGATCTTCGCGCTGGGGCCGGCGGGCACCGGCAAGACCTATCTGGCGGTCGCGCAGGCGGTCGCGCAGCTCATCAGCGGCAGCGTCCAGCGCCTGATCCTCTCGCGCCCCGCGGTCGAGGCTGGCGAGCGGCTGGGCTTCCTGCCCGGCGACATGAAGGAGAAGGTCGATCCCTATCTCCGCCCGATCTACGACGCGCTCTACGATTGCATGCCGCCCGAACAGGTCGAGCGGCGGCTCGCTTCGGGCGAGATCGAGATCGCACCCATCGCCTTCATGCGCGGGCGCACGCTGGCGGATGCTTTCGTCATCCTCGACGAGGCGCAGAATACCACGCCGATGCAGATGAAGATGTTCCTCACCCGCTTCGGCCAGAACAGCCGCATGGTGATCTGCGGCGACCCCAAGCAGACCGACCTGCCCGGCGGCACGGCGGCGAGCGGGCTGAACGACGCGGTGAAGCGCCTGGAGGGTGTCGAGGGCATCGGGATGGTGCGCTTCAACGTCGCGGACGTGGTGCGCCATCCGATCGTCGGGCGCATTGTCGAGGCCTACGAGGGCAAGGACGGGTGAGAGAGCGTTCACGCATCCTTCGACAAGCTCAGGATGAGCGAGGTTTGATTTGTACCCATTCCACAAGAAGCCGCTCGTGCTGAGCCTGTCGAAGCACTTCACGCAACTTGCGCCGCACTGCACTGCCTCGTGACCGCCCCCACGCTCGAACTCGATATCGATCCCGTCTGGCCATCTTCCACCGACTGGGAGGACCTCGCCGCCCGCGCGGCGGAGGCAGCCGGAGCTGTCGCGCCGGAACTGGCGCATGAACACCTGCTCGTCAGCCTCGTCATGGCCGACGACGAGGAAGTCCACGCACTCAACAAGCAATGGCGCGCGAAGGACAAGCCGACCAACGTGCTCTCGTTCCCGATGCTCAGCCGCGAGGAAGTGCTGGCTGCCGCCGCCGCACCCAATGCCCCGGGCATGCTCGGCGATCTCATCCTCGCGCACGGTGTCTGCATGCGCGAAGCGGCGGAGAAAGGCATCGCGGTCGAGGCGCATGCCGCGCACCTCATCGTCCACGGCCTGCTCCACCTCGCCGGCTACGACCACGAAACCGGCGAGGATGACGCGGCGGAAATGGAGGCTTTGGAGACAAAGGCGCTTGCGCTGATGGGCCTTGCGGACCCATATGCGGCCAATTAGCGACCAAGGAGTGTTGGGCAGTGCCTGAGGGCAACGGGTCCGGCGGCGAAAGCCGGTCGGGCGAAGGGGACAGTAGCGGCGCGCTGTGGCGCGCGCTCAAGGGGTTCTTCCGGGGGTCGGATCACGACCAGTCGCTGCGTGCGCAGATCGAGGAAGCGATCGAGGAGCACGAATGCGATGCGGGCGGCAGCAATGGCGCGGACGGCGATCTTCTGCCGCTCGAACGCCAGATGCTCAAGAACCTGCTCCATTTCAGCGAGAATGATGCGGACGACGTCGCCATCCCGCGCGGCGAAATCATCGCCATTCCGTCATCAGCCACCTTCGAAGAAGTCGTCGATGCTTTCGCCGAGCATGGCCACAGCCGCTTGCCGGTCTATGGCGACTCGCTCGATGAAGTCGTCGGCATGCTCCACGTGAAGGACTTGTTCCCGATCGTCGCGGGCATGGCGCTCTCAGGCAAGCCCGCGCCCAAGGACTGGACCGGCCTGATGCGCCAGCCGCTGTTCGTTCCCCAGGCGCGCGGCGCGCTCGATGTGCTGGCCGACATGCGCTCCAGCCGCACCCACCTCGCGATCGTGATCGACGAGTATTCGGGCACCGACGGGATCATCACCATTGAGGACCTCGTCGAGGAAATCGTCGGCGAGATCGAGGACGAGCACGACGACGCACCGCAGGAGCTCATGCGCCAGATCGACGAGCTGACCTGGGAAGCGGATGCCCGCGCCGAGCTTGATGATGTCGGCGAGCGGATCGATCCCCGTCTTGCGCTGGTAGACGAGGACGTGGATACTCTGGGCGGGCTCGCGGTGGTGCTGGCGGGAGAAGTCCCGCCCGTAGGCCGCGTGCTGGAACATGACAGCGGGTGGCGGATCGAGGTGACGGCGGGGGACGAGCGCAGGCTCACCCGGCTGAGGCTCCACGCGCCCGTGCCCGAGAGTATCGAGGAAGACTGAGTTTCAATGATTCGCCGCTTGCCCCCGCTCCGCTCGCTGGAAGCCTTCATCCGCGTCGTGCGCGCTGGTTCGGCCAAGACGGCGGCGGCGGAATTGGCCCTCAGCCCGTCGGCGCTGTCTCGCCGGCTCGGCGCGCTGGAGGAATTCATCGGCAAGCCGGTGTTCGAGCGCAAGCATCAGCTCCTCAAGCTGACCGAGGAAGGTCAGCAGCTCTACGACGCGGTTGCACCGCTGATCGACGAGATGGCCGACCGCATCGACCGCCTCATTGATACCGGGCAGGTCCTGCGCCTGCGCCTCGGCGTGCTGCCGCTGTTTGGCAGCCAGCGCCTGTTCCCCCGTCTCGGCGAGCTGCGCAAGCTGCACCCGCAGCTGCATATCGATATCGACAGCTCGGCCGCCGCGGAGACCAAGCTGGGCGACACCATCGACGCGGCGATCATCCTGTCAGAGGGGCCGGAAGGCTCGCTCCATTCGGTGCGGCTCGATCACAACCGCGTCTATGCCATCGCGACGCCCGAGATCGTGGCCGAGTTGGGCTCGCGGCCCGATCTCGCAAAGCTCAACAAGCAGACCTTCCTCGTCCATAACGACCTGCCGATGAGCTTCGAGGCGTGGAAGCGCACGCTCCATCTTGAAGCGCTGCAGCCCGCCGCGATCGACCACTTCGATTCCGGCCAGCTGATCCTCGAGGCCGCCGCACAGGGCCTCGGCATCGCGATCATGCACGACGACCATTACAAGCGCAGCCATGATCCGCGCGTGGCCCGGCTCTACGACATCGAAGTCGACAGCCCCTATTCCTACTGGTTCGTCTGCCGCCCCCGCGCGCTGCAATCGCGCCCGGTGCGGCTGTTCCACGACTGGATGATCAAGGCTGGGCTCTAGGCCCCCGTTACAGCACCACGCGGTACTGCACGAAGCCGGAGCGCGTCGCGACCTTGTCGTAGAGCTGCATCGCGTCGGTGTTGGTTTCGTGGGTCAGCCAGTAGAGCCGTGAGGCACGGGCGGCCTCGGCTTCGGTACGGACATGCGCAATCAGGGCGCGGCCGGCGCCGGTGCCGCGCACGTCCTCGTCAACATAGAGGTCCTGCAGGTAGCAGTAGGGCCCGTCGGTCCACGTCGAGCGATGGTAGATCCAGTGGACCATGCCGATCGCCCGCGCGCCCTGCCATGCGAGGCAAGCCCACATCGGCTCGGCAGGATCATGCAACCGCGCCCAGGTGAGGTCGCTCACTCGGGCGGGGATCTCCACGTTGTAGAAGCGCTGGTAGCCTTGCCAGAGGTGTTCCCACGCGGCGCGGTCAGCCGCACCGGGGGCCTTGAGCACCAGCGCCATGCGGTCAGGCCGCGACAATCGCCGCCTTGTGGATCACGCCGGGCTTGGCCGGCGGCTCGCCCTTCGGCAGCGCGTCGACATGTTCCATGCCGCTCTCGACCACGCCCCACACGGTGTACTGCTTGTCGAGGAAGCGCGCGTCGTCGAAGCAGATGAAGAACTGGCTGTTGGCGGAATGCGGATAGCTGGTGCGGGCCATCGAGCAGACGCCGCGCACGTGCGGTTCAGCGTTGAACTCGGCCTTGAGGTCGGGCTTCGAGGAGCCGCCCATGCCAGTGCCCTGCGGGCAGCCACCCTGCGCCATGAAGCCGGGGATCACGCGGTGGAACTTCACGCCGTCGTAGAAGCCTTCGCCGACCAGTTCCTTGATGCGCTCGACATGGCCGGGCGCCAGATCGGGCCGCAGCTTGATCACCACATCGCCGCCATCGAGCGTGAGAACCAGTTTTTCATCCGACATCGTCTGCAAATCCTCTGATTGATTGGCCCCGCATATAAGCTCTTGCCCGCTAATGTATACCTCTAGAGGTTGCTTTTGCGCGCCCCTTGCGTATCGCCTCACGCCATGGCGCGCGATGAAGACCTGCACGACTCCGCCCTGGCGGATGCCGTCTCCGTGATCACGGAGCAGGAACCCGCGCGCAACGCCGACAGCCTCGACGACGAGGACAACACGCTGCGCCCCTCGTTCATCCGCCGGGTGACCGAAGCGCTCGATGAAGACGATCAGGAGACCGTCTACAACCTCGTCGAACCGCTCCACCCCGCCGACGTCGCCGATCTGTTCGAGCTGATCGGCCCCGACTACCGCGCCCCCCTCGCCCGCGCGATCAACGACCTGCTCGGCTCCGAGGTCATCGCCGAGCTCAACGACTACGTCCGCGACGATCTCGTCGAGGAGCTCGATCCCGATGAAGTCGCCGAACTTGCGGGCGACATGGAAACGGACGACGCGGTCGCGCTGATCCAGGACCTCGACGAGGAGGACCAGCAGGCCGTCCTCGCCGAGATGGAGCCGGAAGACCGCGCCGCCATCGAAAGCGCGCTCGCCTATCCGGAGGACTCCGCCGGCCGCATCATGAGCCGCGACGTGATCGCGGTGCCCGAGCACATGACGGTCGGCGATCTCATCGACTACATGCGCGAGGAGCAGGACCTCGCGACCGAGTTCTGGGAAGTCTTCATCGTCGATCCCAAGCACCGGCCAATCGGCACCTGCGCGCTCTCGTGGATCCTGCGCACCCCGCGCTCTATCGCGCTGACCGACGTGATGAAGCGCGACCAGACCTTGATCCCGGTGGCGATGGACCAGGAAGAAGTCGCGCTGCGCTTCCAGAAATACGCGCTGATTTCCGCCGCCGTCGTCGATGAAAGCGGACGGCTGGTCGGCCAGATCACCGTGGACGACGTGGTCCACATCATCCAGGAAGAAGCGAGCGAGGACATCCTGCGCCTGTCCGGTGCGGGCGACGGCGACATCAACGAGCCGATCCACCTCACCGTGCGCACGCGGCTTTCGTGGCTGGTGGTGAACCTCGGCACCGCGATCATCGCCTCCTCGGTCGTCGGCATGTTCCAGGGCGCGATCGCCAAGCTGGCGCTGCTGGCGGTGCTCATGCCGATCGTCTCGGGCATGGGCGGCAATGCGGGGACGCAGACGCTGGCCGTGGTGGTCCGCGCCATCGCGACCAACCAGCTGACCAGTTCCAACACCATCCGCATGATCCTGCGCGAATTGCGCATCGCGCTCGCCAACGGCATTTCACTCGGCGCGCTGATCGGGACGGGCACCTGGGTGCTGTTCCAGAACCCGCTGCTGGGCGCGGTGATCGGCTCGGCGATGGTGATCAACAACCTTGTCGCAGGCCTCGCCGGAATCATGGTGCCCGTCACGCTGGACCGGCTGAAAGTCGATCCAGCCGTCTCCTCCGCCGTATTCGTGACGATGGCGACCGACGTGATGGGCTTCTTCTCCTTCCTCGGCCTCGCCGTGCTGAGCGGGCTTGCTTGAGGCGTTCGATGCCCCCAGTCCCGTTCGCCCCGAGCGAAGTCGAGGGGCCCGTTCGAGCGAAGCCGGGAACCGCATGCTGCAAGCCTCGACTGCGCTCGGCCTTTGTCCCTCGACTTCGCTCGGGACGAACGGTGGAATGTTGAACCGCGTAGAAACAGAAAAGCGCCAATGCCTCTCCACATGACCAAGGTCGCCTATGGGGCGACATCGTTCGAAGACCTCCACGGCTGGTTCCGGACACGCGGCGACAAGGCGCGGCTGACCACGCGTTACCTGCCCAAGCGGCACGAGGAGATGATCGGCGGCTCGCTCTACTGGATCTTCAAGCACCAGCTTGTGGCGCGCAGCGAGATCCTCGGCTTCGAGGAAGCCGAAGGCGGACGGACCAACATCGTGATCTCCACGAAACTGATCGACGTCCACCCCAAGCCCAAGCGCGCGCATCAGGGCTGGCGCTATCTGGAAGAAGCGGAAGCGCCCGCCGATCTTGCGGATGGCGAAAGCGCCGAAGTGCTGCCGCCGAGTCTGGCGGGGGAACTGGCCAAGCTGGGGCTGGCCTGAACCCGGTTGAAGACGGATTCGCATCCCGGGGATGCGGGGCAAGGTTGACACGGTTGACACAGTCCAGAGCAAAAACTGTCAGCCCCCGCCACGCGACCTGCAGCAGGATCAGAAGTGGCAGATTTGCGTGGGTCGAGGCGAACATTTAGTGAACATAGCGCAGGTCGGACGCTGTAGGACAGCGGATAATAAATAACAGACGCGTCTGTTATTTATCGGTTGGCGAGCGTGGCGTTGTGGCCGCTCTGGATCCCCGCCTTCGCGGGGATGACGAAGGTATGGAGGATGGGACGAAGGCGTGGACGAATGGGGCGAACGTCTAGAGGAATGGAAAGCTGGGCCGCCCAGTTTTGCGATGAACAATAAGTCTGATAAATCAGCCTTCGACAACATCGCTTGGAGAGGACCTGCCGGATGACCTTCGACCGCCGCACTGCCATGGGGATCGGAGCCGCCGGGCTCGCCTCGTTCGCCCTGCCCGCTTTCGCTGCGCCCGCAGGCTCGCGCTTTCAGGTCAAGGGCAACGACTTCCTGCTGGACGGCAAGCCGCTGCAAATCCTTGCGGGCGAGATGCACTATCCGCGCATCCCCCGCGCGCTGTGGCGGGACCGGCTGCGCAAGATGCGCGCGCTGGGGCTCAATACGCTGAGCGCCTACATGTTCTGGAACATCCACGAACAGGTGCCGGGCACGTTCGATTTCACGGACAATCTCGATGTCGCGGCGTGGGTCCGGATGGCGCAGGAGGAAGGGCTGCATGTGCTGCTGCGGCCCGGCCCCTATGTCTGCGCGGAGTGGGATGGCGGCGGGCTGCCGGCGTGGCTGCTGCCCGATGCCGCCGCGCCGGTGCGGTCCGCCGATCCGCGCTTCATGAAGCCCACCGCGCGCTGGCTGAAGCGGCTGGGCGAGGAGCTGGCGCCGCTCCAGATCGACCGCGGCGGGCCGATCATCATGACGCAGATCGAGAACGAATACGGCGCGTTCGGCAGCGACCAGCGCTATCTCGGCGCGCTGGTGGACGCGACGCGCGCCGCCGGGTTCACGGGCCAGCTCTATACCGTGGACGGCGCTTCGGTGATGGAGAAGGGTTCGATCCCCGGCATTCCTTCGGGCATCAATTTCGGCACGTTCACGCCCGGAGAGGCCGAGAAGGCGTTCAAGGAGCGTGCGGACAAGGGCTTTGGCGGTCCGGCGTTCTGCTCGGAGTTCTGGGCGGGCTGGTTCAATCACTGGCACGAGACGCAGGCGACGACGACCACCGAGAACGTGATCGCCAACCTCAAATGGATGCTGGACCGCAAGATGTCGGTGAGCTTCTACATGTTCCACGGCGGCACTTCGTTCGGGACCTGGGCGGGCGCCAATCTCGATGTGGAGAAGAATGTCTACGAGCCCGATATCTCGAGCTACGACTACGACGCGCTGCTGGATGAGGCGGGGCGGCCGACGGCGAAGTATGCGGCAGTTCGTAAGCTGCTGGCGGACTACTTGCCCGCAGACAGTTTCCGCGAGCTGCCCGCGCCGGAGAAGGCGCTGACCGTCGCGCCCTTCGCGCTGGGCGAAGTGGCACCGCTGCCGCAATTGCTGGGCCCGGCACAGGTGGCGCATGATCCGCAGACGCTGGAAGGCTGCGGCCGGGCGGCGGGGATGCTGCTCTATCGGCACCGGCTGGCGCAGGCCGCGAAGGGTCAACTGAGCCTGACCGAAGTGCGCGATCTGGCGCTGGTCAGCGTGGACGGCAAGCCCGCCGCAACGCTCGACCGCCGCCGGGGGGACAAGGGCTTTGCCATCGACGCACCGGCGGGGGCGGTGATCGAAGTGCTGGTCGATGCGATGGGCCATGCCAACTACGGCATGGGGCTCGGCAAGGACCAGAAGGGGCTGATCGGCCCGGTTACCGTGGACGGCGCAGCCCTGAAGGGCTGGGAACACCGCCCGGTGCTGCTGGAGGATGTGGCCAAGCTGACCTTCACCACGCGGCGCGGCGGGGAGACGGGGCCTGCGTTCTATCGCGGTTCGTTCACCGCGAGCGAGGCGGGCTTCACCTTCCTCGACCTGCGCGGCTGGGGCAAGGGCTACGTCTGGGTGAACGGGCGCAATCTGGGGCGGTACTGGTCCGCCGGGCCGCAACGGGGCGTGTTCGTCCCCGCGCCGTGGCTGAAGGTGGGCGCGAACGAAGTGGTGGTGCTGGACCTGTTCGGGCCGACCGAGACGGTGCTTTCGGGGCGGGGGGAAATGATCTGGGATCGGGCGGGGGGATGATTGGTCGCGCCTGCCTACAACCACCCTCTCCGTCGCCCCGTGCTTGACACGGGGCTAGGCTTCTGCCGCCAAGAAAAGCCAAGGCCCGTGTCAAGCACGGGCCGACGATGGTAGTGTATGTATTGAACCGGGCTGTCGGAAGTAATCGCCCTCGGCCAACTGCTTCTCCCGAATTATGGAAGCCAATCATGAGCGAAGCTTACGAGAGCCTGATGAAAGGGCTGAACGAGGCGCTGGCCTTCGCGCGTGGCGAGAAGACAGTGGCCGTGGTCCACCATGTCGCGGTTCCCGAACTGGATGTCGCGGCGATCCGCGCCAGCACCGGCCTTTCGCAAAGCGCCTTCGCGCGCAGCATCGGCGTGGCCAAGGGGACGCTGCTGAACTGGGAACAGGGCCGCCGCCGGCCTACTGGCCCGGCGCAAGTGCTGCTGGCGATGATTGCGCGGAGGCCCTCGCTGGTGCGGGAGTTGTTGCGGTGAGCGGGGGATTTGGGGGAGTTGCACGTGTCACCGGAACTCCACCACCGGAACTCCACCGGAACTCCGTCCCGGATACCGTTACTTCACACCAAATTCACCCTTGATCGCAGAGTGCTGTCCAGACAGGGTGGGTAAGTACGACAATTGTGCTATTATCGAGATTGAAAGCGCTATTAACTCATCGATCACCTACAAGAGTGTGAGGAATTTCCAGCAATGATCACTGGTCAAATTAAAGCTGCAGCCCTGGCGTCCATCAGTTTGGTTCTATGATCCTGTGGTGGACCACAGAGTATATCTGAAGGAAAGTGGCTAATAACCCAGAAATACGACGAAAATAACATAGTTACGAATACAGTTTGCCTTTCCGCATCTGAGATAAATTCATAAAAAAGCAAGAGATTCTATGGCTACCCGCTGGATATAAGATGCAAGATAAATAAGAACTCGTCTGATAACGGGGTGATTGATATTGAGCAGGACTGTAGATCTGTAAATTACGATGGAGACCCAATAAGAAAATTAATGAAAAATTATAAAGGACTTCTATCAAGCGCTTCTGGGAATTTTACTGAAAAAAATTTCACCTACACAGTTTATAATCAAGGGTCACCTGCATTTAGCTCTGAAGGTTCAATGCTTGATGGAAATTTGCGTCAGTGCTTACAAGAAAAGAAGGATGAGCAACTCCGTGATAAATTGCAAGAAACGCTCGATTTGGCTAAAAAGGTTGCAAAGGATCAGAGGAAGCTGCTGAATGGTGATATGTCACCCGATTTTTGATCTGCGCGGTGGCACCGCGACGCTTGAATACGCCCCTCACGGCATACATTCTGGGCACAGAAAATCCCTTCGTCGCCCCGTGCTTGACACGGGGCTGGGCTTTTGCCCGCCAAGTAAAGCCAAGGCCCGTGTCAAGCACGGGCCGACGAGAGGGAAATTTGGAAATTCAGTAAAGTGTCACCGTAATCCTATTTTGGCAGGGCAATGATATCTTCGACCTCCACATTTTTCTGCCGAATCGTTTGTCATTCAATTGGATTTTTGGCCATCTTAATTTCTGTCGGCGAAGCAGCGGCGCAGGGTTCGGTTAGGTCAGCGCACCCTGCGGGTGAATTTTCGCGCAATTTCAATGCCTGTGTGAAGCGCGCAAATGGAATCCATGAGGCATTGCGCTCATGCGCGGATCGTGAAGCCGACTTTCTTTCCGACAGTTTGAAAGCATATCAAAAGCGTATTGCTCTCAATCTAAGCCCAACCCCACGCCGACAATTCTTGGCAGCCGAGCAGCTATGGGAGAATGGCCTTTTCAACTACTGTCAGTTGCACGATGGGCTGGGTCTCTTTCGGTCCGATTCCGAACCAGGACTGGAGTTGGTTGACTGTTATCTCGCCGAATATGCCAAACGGCTGATCTGGCTGCGAAAGCGCTTTCCCGCGACATTCAAGATGCGGAACTGACAGCTTCCTTCGCCACCACACGCCGCAGCATGTTGGCATAGGTCGCCGGGTCCTGTGCGCCGGGGATCATGTATTTGCCGTTGATGATCATCGCGGGGACGCCGCTGATGTTCCAGTCCCAGGCTTGTTGTTCGCCGGCTTCGACCACGGCGTCGATTTCGGGATCGGTGAGCGCGGCGGCGGCTTCGGTGCGGCTGAGGCCGACGGAGGCGGCGATGTCGGTGAGGACGGCGGGGTCGTTCATGCGGCGGCGCTGCTGGAAGTGGGCGTCGAACAGGGCGCGCTTGAGTTTGACCTGCAGTTCGGCGCCGTGTTCGCGCAGGGTGTGGACGAGGAGGCGGTGGGCGAGGCGGGTGTTCCACATCATCGCGGGGGGCGGATCGCCTTCTCCGGTGTACTGGAAGGAATAGCCGGCGGCTTCGGCGGCCTGTGACATGCGGCCGCGGGCTTCGGCGGCCTGGTCAGGCGTGCGGCCGTACTTGCGCTGGATGTGCGCGGCGCTTTCCTCGCCCTGTTCGGGCATGTCAGGATTGAGTTCGAAGGGGTGGAAGCGGATGGTGGCGGTGACTTCGCCTGCCATGCCCTCCAGCGCCTTCTCCAACTGGTTGTGGCCGATCACGCACCACGGGCACATGACATCGGACCAGATATCGACGGTGACAGGTACGGGTGCGCTCATTGCTCGATCCACCATTTCAGGAGGTGATGGGCCACCGCGAAAGGCGGCGGGGCGATGAAGGCGCCGTCCTCGGCGCCGGTTTTCAGGGCTTCCATCGCGTAGACCACTTCGTCGCGCGTGAACCAGCGGGCGTCGTCGAGTTCGGTCTTGTCGATGGTGATCGCGGGATCATCGGCGTGGGCGTGGCAGCCGATCATCAGCGAGGAGGGGAACGGCCAGGGCTGGCAGGCGACATACTGCACATCGCGCACGCGCACGCCGGCTTCCTCGAAGACTTCGCGGGCGACGGCTTCCTCGATGGACTCGCCGGGTTCGACGAAGCCCGCGAGCGCCGAATAGCGCCGGGGCGGGAAGCGCGGCTGGCGGCCGAGGAGGAGCTGGCCCTGCCATTCGACCGACATGATGGTGACGGGATCGACGCGGGGGAAGTGTTCGGCCTTGCAATCCATGTTGACGCACTTGCGCTGCCAGCCGCCCTTGCCGAGCTTGGTGGCATAGCCGCAGCGCGCGCAGAAGCGGTGGCGGGCGTGCCAATCGACGAGCGCGCGGGCGCCTCCGTAAGTCGCCAGATCGCCTGTGGGGAGCGAGGCCATGGCGCCCCAGAGGCGGGGGTTGGCGGGGCCGGGGTTGCCCTTGTTGGCAGGGGAGACGGGAGCGAAGCAGGCGCGGCCACTCTCGTCGAGGCCGAGGAAGACCAGTTCGTCGTGCTCGCCCGCATCGGCGAGGGTGCCCCAGACGAGCGTGCCATCATCGCCGATGACGGGATCGAGGCCATCGAGCCGGAGGAGGCGGGCGCGCCAGTTCATCAGTTCGGCGAGCTTGTCGGCATCGGCGCGGATGTGATCGGCGCGGTCGAGCACGGCGCCGGTGAAGGAAATCGGGGGATCGGGACGATAGAGCATGGGGTTCAGGCCGCCTTCTTCATGGCCGAGATATCGGTGAGCACCGACTTGGGGAATTCCTCGTTTATGGGCAGGCCCGAGGAGGGCATGTACTGCACGAAGAGGCCCGCGCGCAGGCCGATCCGCGTGTTGACGAAGCCGACGGTGCCCGCGGCGCCCGACCAGCCATAGGTGCCCGCATCGGCGCCGAGGCCGACGCGGCCGCCAGCGCCGAAGCCGGCGCCTTCGATCCAGGTGCCGGCAGTGGGCACGGCGGCGGGGAGCAAATTGCTGGTGCCGAGGCGGATGGCGGCTTCGCTCATCACGCGGGCGGTGCCGATCATGCCGCCGCCCGCCAGCATCATCAGGAAGCGGTCGTAATCACGCGGGGAACTGACGAGGCCGGCGCCGCCGAACGCGAAGGCCGGCGGATCGAGATAGGCCGAGGTGGCGGCGGGATCGAGCGGATCGGCCTTGCCATCGTGGAGGTAGTAGTTGGTGGTGAGGCGCGAGACTTGCGCCGGGCTGACTTGCCAGCCGGTGCTCGCCATGCCGCAGGGGCCGAACAGGCGCTCGGCGAGGAACACATCGAAGCTCTTGCCCGAGACGACTTCGATCAGGCGGCCGAGGAGATCGAGGCTGACCGAATAGCTGAACTTCGTGCCGGGTTCGTAGACGAGCGGCATTTCGGCGAGCTTGTCGGCGAATTCGGTGAGAGTGGGGACGGTCTTGACCGTGCCGAGCACCGGGATGGCCGAGCGGCTGACGCGCGCGGGGACGAGGCCCGCGGTTTCGTAGGCCTCCTTGATCGGGCCCTTCTGGATGATCGTGTAGCCGAGGCCCGCGGTGTGGGTGAGGAGGTGGCGCAGGGTGATCGCGGTCTGGGCGGGCTTGAGGTCGGTGATCGAGCCGTCCGGCGTGACCTGCACCTGCATCTGCGCGAACTTGGGGAGGAAATCGCTGATCGGCTGGTCGAGCCCGATCTTGCCCTCGTCCACCAGGATCATCGCGGCCATGCCGGTGATCGGCTTGGTCATCGAATAGATGCGGTAGAGGCTGTCGAGATCGACCGGAACGTCGGAATCGAACGCGAGAGTGCCGCGTGCGATCAGGGCGGGTGCCTCGCTCCCAAAGCCGATCGCGGCGACGGCGCCTGCCAGTTTGCCCGAGGCGACGTATTCGTACACGAGGTTGGTCACGGTGGGGTAGATCTGCTCGACGGCGGGCTGGGCCATGAGCCGCCCCGGCAGGAGCGACGATCCGGCGAGGCCCGCACCGAGCCAGCCCGCAGACCGCAGCAGGGAACGCCGGGAAAGCAGAAGCGTCTGATCTGGCATGATCTACCTGTGAGCAAGCGCCAGGCGCGCGGCCTTGGCAAATACGGTGGGCAGCCCCGCGGCCTCGATCCCCTCGACCGGCCAGAACTCTCCCGGCGGCAGAGTAGCGCAATCGGCGCCTGCGCAAAGCATCATTTGCAGTTCGAGATCGAAATGCGTGAAACCATGGCGGACCACGCCTGCCGGGCGCCAATTGCCGGGTATGGGCGGGTTGCCATGCCCATCCGCGCGGGCGGACCAGCCATCATCGGGCAGCGCGCGCATCCCGCCGAGCATGCCCTTGCCTTCGCGCTGGACAAGGAGCACCGCGCCCTCGCGCTCGATCCAGAAGGCGGTGCCGGTACGGGTGGGCTTGGCCTTCTTGGCGGCCTTGACCGGATAGGCCTCCGCCGTGCCGGCGGCGCGAGCGGCGCAGTGCTGTGACAGCGGACAGAGCAGGCAGCGCGGGGATTTCACCGTGCAGATCGAGGAGCCGAGGTCCATCATCGCCTGCGCGAAATCGCCGGAGCGGGCATCGGGCGTGATCGGGTCCGTCGCTGCGCGGATCGCGGTGCGCCCGCCGGGGAGCGGTTCGGGAATCGCGAAGAGCCGCGAGACGACGCGCTCGACATTGGCGTCGACGACGACGGCGCGCTCTCCGAAGGCAATCGCGGCGACGGCGGCGGCAGTGTAGGCGCCAAGGCCGGGAAGCTCCCGCAGGCCTGCTTCGGTGCGCGGGAAACCGCCTCGCCGGGCCACTTCACGGGCGCAGGCGAGCAGATTGCGGGCGCGGGCGTAATAGCCAAGCCCGGCCCATGCGGCCATGACATCGGCGTCCTCGGCGGCGGCGAGCGCCTCCACCGTGGGCCAGAGATCGAGGAACCTGGCGTAGTAGGCGCGCACCGCCGCGACGGTGGTCTGCTGAAGCATGACTTCGGAGAGCCAGACGCGGTAGGGATCGGGCGCGGGTTCGCCGGGCAAGGCGCGCCATGGCAGGCGCCTTGCATTGAGGTCGTACCAAGCGAGCAGCGCCGCCGCCACGTCGCTCTCATCCCCGATCCGAACCGTCTCGCCACTGGCCTGCATGGCGCGGCTATGGCATGGCGGCGCGGACAATGGAACGCGATCCCACCTCCCCTCCCAAAAGCGCCAAGGCACCTGCCGGTGCGCGCGCCTATGAGCGGCCGCGTGGCGGGGAGGCGCGCGCGATTGCCGACCTGATGCCCGCGATCGGGCGCACCGCATTCCGCCGCTTCGGCTTCGTGCAAAGCTCGGTCGTCTCGCGCTGGGGCGAGATCGTTGGCCCCGCGCATGCCCGGCATTGCGCGCCGGAATCGATCCGTTTTCCGCCCGGCGAAAAGTCGGACGGAATTCTGCAGCTTGTGGTCACCCCGGCCCACGCGCCGCTGATCCAGCACGTGATCCCGGAGATCATGGAGCGGGTGAACCAGTTTTTCGGCTACCGCGCCGTTGCGCGGGTAAAGCTGCGGCAAGGTGAGGTTCAGCCGCCCTCCGCCAGTGATGCGCAGCGTCCGCTCCGGGCCGCCCCGCCCTCGCTCAAGCCGATTCCGATGGAACTTGGCGACAGCCTGCGCGATATCGGCGACCCGGAACTGCGGACAGTGCTGGAATCGCTGGCGCGTAGCTTGGGTGAAGTGAACGGGAAGCAAGACTGACGATGCGCAACCTGATGAAGACGTTTGGCCTGCTGCTTGCCGCGCTGTGCGGTGCGATGCTGCTGACCGCGGCGAGCAAACCCGCGCCGAAACCGGCGCCGCCGAAGGCCAACTGGGCCGGGATGGTCACGCGCACGCCGATCGACAGCCATATTGTCGGCAATCCGAATGCGCCGGTGAAGCTGGTCGAATACATCAGCTATACCTGCCCGCATTGCGCGCATTTCGAACAGGAATCGGATGCACAGCTGCGCATCGGCTTCATTGCCACCGGCAAGGGCTCGATCGAGGTGCGCAGCTATGTGCGCGACGGCATCGACCTCACCGTCGCGCTGCTTACGCATTGCGGACCGCCTTCCAAGTTCTTCGCCAATCACAGCACCTTCCTGCGCCACCAGACGACGTGGATGGCCCCGATCGCCAGCCTGACCGACGGGCAGAAGGCACGCTGGTCGAGCCCCGATTTCGCCACCCGCACCCGCGCCATCGCCGGCGATCTCGGGCTCTATGCGCTGATGGAAGCGCGCGGGTATGACCGGCCCGAAGTCGACCGCTGCCTTGCCGACAAGGCGCTGGCCGAGCGGCTGGCCCAGCACACCAAGGAAGCGACCGAGAAGGATTTCGTGAACGGCACGCCGAGCTTCCTGCTCAATGGCGTGCCGCTGAGCGGGACGTACTCGTGGGATGCGCTCAAGCCGCAGATCGAGGCGCGGCTGCGCTGAGCGCCCGATAATCCACGGGCTGCTGATGGCGGCCCTTCAATCCCGCCGGCCAATCGGCTAGCACTGATCTGTCTCATGTCTTTCACGAGCGAAGCGAACCCAGACCCCATGCAGACCAAGCTGTTCACCCCCGCCCGCCTTCTCCTCGCGCTGATCGCGCTGCCGCTGGCTCTCGGCCTTTCCGCATGCGGCAAGAAGGACGATGCCGCGGGAGCGGGTCCGGTCGGTGCGCCGCTCAATGCCGTGGCGCCACCGGCGGGCAAGGCCTGGGCCGATGTCGTTTCGGTGACGCCCGAAGGCGGCTATGTGATGGGCAACCCCAATGCGCCGATCAAGGTGGTCGAGTTCGGCTCGCTGACCTGCCCGCACTGCGCCGAGTTCGAGGAAAAGGGCTTTCCCCACGTGCGCGACGAATATGTCGCCAAGGGGACGGTGAGCTTCGAATTCCGCAACTTCGTGCGCGATCCCTATGATACCACGATGGCGATGCTGACCCACTGCGGTACGCCCGAGAGCTTCTTTGCGCTGACCGAGCAGGTCTATTCGAACCAGAAGGCGATCTTCGACCAGCTCCAGCCGATCGGCGCGCAGCTGCAGGCTGCCAATCTGCCGCAGGACAAGATCTTTGCCGCCATCGGCGAGCGCGGCGGGCTGATCGACTTCTTCGCGGCGCGCGGCATCGCCAAGGATCAGGCGGCGCAGTGCCTCGCCAACAGCGCGACCGCGACCAAGCTGGCGGACGCCACGTCCAAGGCGACCGACGCCTACAATGTGACCGGGACGCCGACCTTCCTCGTCAATGGCAAGAACGTGGAAGTGGCGACCTGGGATGCGCTCGAACCGATCCTGAAGCAGGCCGGCGCGCGTTGATCGGCAGGCGCTGACACAGGCCATGCAACGCGGGGGCGGATAGCATGGCAGAGCGGGTGCCGATGCAGTTCACGCGGCTGAAGCTCTCCGGATTCAAGAGCTTCGTCGAGCCTGCCGAACTGCGCATCGAACCCGGGCTGACCGGCGTCGTCGGCCCCAACGGCTGCGGCAAGTCCAACCTGCTCGAGGCCATCCGCTGGGTTATGGGCGAAGGCTCGGCTAGGTCCTTGCGCGGCGGCGGGATGGAAGACGTGATCTTCGCCGGGACCGCGAGCCGGCCCGCGCGCGACTTTGCCGAAGTGATGCTTTCTGCCGAGACGGACCCCTCCGGGCCGTTTGGCGGCGAGCTGGAAGTGGTGCGCCGGATCGAGCGCGGTGCGGGCAGCGCCTACCGCGTCAATGGCCGCGATGTGCGGGCGAAGGATGTGGCGCTGGTGTTTGCCGATGCGGCGACCGGGGCGCACAGCCCGGCGCTGGTCAGCCAGGGGCGGATCGCGGCGGTGATCGCGGCGCGCCCGGCGGAGCGGCGCGCGATGCTGGAGGAAGCGGCGGGGATCGCCGGGCTCCACGTGCGGCGCAAGGATGCCGAGGCGAAGCTGCGCGCGACCGAGACCAATCTGGCGCGGCTCGACGATCTGATCGTGACGCTGGAAGCGCAAGTCGGCACGCTGCGGCGGCAGGCGCGGGCAGCGGAGCGCTACAAGCAGCTTTCGGAACGCATCCGGGTGGCCGAGGCGCGGCTGATCTTTGCGCGGTGGCGCGATGCGGCGGCGGCAGCGGAAGCAGCGCGGGCGGCGGCGAGCAAGGCCGAGGACGCGGTGAGTGTGGCGCAGGGCGCAGCCCGCAGCGCACAGGAGGCCCAGCACGCCGCAGCTGCCGCACAGAGTGCGGCGCGCGATGCGCTGTTTGATCGGCGGCAGGATGCGGCGGATCAGGGTCAGCGGATTGCGGCGCTGACCGCGCAGGCCGAGGCGGCGGCGCAACGCCTCGCCGATATCGACCGCCAGATCCGCCGCATCGAAGCCGAACGCAGCGAGGCGGATCGGCTGACCACGGATGCCGCGACGGCGCTGACGCGGCTCGAGGCTGATCTGGCGGCTGCGGAAGCGGCGCTGGCGGAGCAGACGGCGGAGGGGCCGGGGCTGAAGGCGGCGGAGGCGGCGGCGGAGCAGGCGGCGCGGGCAGCCGAACTGGCGCTGGCGGCGATGGTGGCCGAGCAGGCGGGGATCGAAGCGGAGTTGCGTGTAGCGGAGGCCGCGCTGACGGCGGCGCGGCAGCGGCTTGCCAGGCTCGATGGCGAGGATGCCCGGCTGGCGGCAACCCGGCGCGCGCTCGAGGCGGAGCCGGATCCGGCGCTGGCGATGGCCGCTGCCGAAGCGCGCCGGGCCGAAGCTGCCGCCAAGCTTTCCGAGATCGGCGAAGCGCGGGAGCGGCTGACGGGCGAGCGCGAGCGGCTGACAGCGACGCGGGAAGGCCTTGCGGCGGCGCGCGAGGCGGCTTCGTCCGAACTCGCGGCGGCGCGGGCCGATCTGGTCGGGCTCGAGCGCGAGTTGACGGCGCTCGCCCGCGACAAGGCGGCGCGCGAGGCGGCGGCGGCGCGCACCGGCAAGGGACCGAGCGCGCTGGGTGCCGCACGCGCCGCGCCGGGCTATGAGCGCGCGCTGGCGGCCGTGCTGGGGCGTGATGCGGGGGCTCCGCTGGGGGCGGCGCCTGCGGGCGATGGCCGGTTCTGGACGGGGGCGGAGGCGCCAGACGCACGCGCCGATGCGCTGCTCCATCATGTGACGAAGTGCCCGCCGGAACTGGCCGCCCGCCTGGCATTGGTGCGCGTGGCAGAGGCGGACGCCGGCGAGGCGCTGGCGCCCGGCGAATGGCTGGTGACGCGCGAGGGGCATCTCCGCCGTTGGGACGGGTTTGTGGCGCGCGGCGAAGGCGGGGCGGAAGCGGCGATCCTCGCTGCCGAGAACCGCCTTGCCGAACTGGAAGCGGCGCTGCCCGAACGCCGCGCCGCTGCCGAGGCTGCCGAGGCTGCCAGCACTGCGGCGCAGGCAGAGCTGGCGGGTCTGCAGGCGGAGCTTGCCCGCTTGCAGAGCGATTTCGCCGCCAATGAGCGCGCGCTGGCCGCTGCTTCCGATGCCGAACGCAGCGCCTTGCGGGCACTCGATCAGGCCGAGGCCGCGCGCGCCCGGATTGCGGCGCGGCGGGAGGAACTGGACCGTGCGGCTGCCGATCTCGCCGCGCAGCGCCAGTCCGCCGGGACCGATCTTGCCGAAGCCGAAGCGCGCCGCGCGGCGCTGCCCGATCCTGCCGTCGGCCGCGCGGGCGTGGAGGCCGAGCGCCAGAAGAACGACCGCGCGCGCGCCGCCTATCAGGCCGCAATGGCGGCGGTGGCCTCGCACGGGCAGGCGCTGGCGGTCGGCAAGGAGCGGCTGGTGGCGCTGCGCGGCGACATCCGCGGCTGGCAGGCGCGCGCCGGGGACGCCGCCCGGCGGCTCGCGGCGATGGCGGGGCAGGTGGAGGATCTGACTCAGGAGCGCAATGTCGTCGCCGCCAAGCCCCCTGCCCTCGCCCGCGATCTGGCGGAAGCCGAGGCCTTGCGGGTGCGCTATGCCGCAGCGCTGGCCGAGGCCGAGACCACATTGGCGCGCACCGAGACCGAGGCGCGCAATGCCGAGACCGCGCTGGCTGCGGCCAACGAAGCGCTCGCCAGCGCGCGCGAGGCTCGTGCTGCACTGGGCGCCAAGGCCGAGAACGAGGACCAGCGCAGGCAGGAAATGGCCGGGATTGCGGGCGAGCGGTTCCAGTGCCCGCCGCCGCTGCTGCCCGAACGCATCGGCTTTCCCGGCAGCGATGTGTCCGCCGCGCCCGAGGAATCCGCCGCGCACGACCGCCTGATCGCCGAGCGCGAAAGGCTGGGGCCGGTCAACCTCGTCGCCGCGACCGAGCTGACCGAAGCCGAGGCGCAGCACACCGCCATCGTCACCGAGCAGGCGGAACTGACCGAGGCGATCAACCGCCTGCGCGGCTCGATCGGCGCCTTGAACCGCGAGGGGCGCGAGCGGCTGCGCGCGGCATTCGAGGCGGTCGACGCGCACTTCCGGCGCCTGTTTGCGCGGCTGTTCGGCGGCGGCGAGGCGCATCTGGCGCTGGTCGACAGCGACGATCCGCTGGAGGCCGGGCTCGAAATCTTCGCCCAGCCGCCGGGCAAGCGGCTGCAATCGCTCACACTGCTCTCCGGCGGCGAGCAGGCGCTGACCGCCGTCGCGCTGATCTTCGCGCTGTTCCTCACCAACCCCGCACCGATCTGCGTGCTCGACGAAGTCGATGCGCCGCTCGACGACGCCAATATCGAGCGCTTCTGCGACCTGCTTGATGCAATGGCGGGCGAGACCACCACCCGCTACCTGATCGTGACGCACAACGCCGTGACGATGAGCCGCATGCACCGCCTGTTCGGCGTGACGATGGTGGAACGCGGCGTATCGCGGCTGGTCAGCGTCGATCTGGGCGGGGCGGAGAGCCTGCTGGCGAGTGCGCCCGTCTAATCCAGCACGAACCGCGGCCCCGGCCCTGCTGCCGCCGCGCGGTCTTCCTTGTTGTAGAGCGCGCAGCGGTCGAGGCTGAGGCAGCCGCAGCCGATGCATTCGTCGAGCTTGTTGCGCGTGCGGGTGAGCAACTGGATGCGCGTGTCGATCTCGCTGCGCAGGGAGCGGCTGATGCGCTGCCAGTCGAGCACGGTGGGCGTCCGGCCATGGGGGAGCGCGGCCATCTCGCGCTCGATCTCGGCGAGACCCAGCCCGAGGCGCTGGGCGATCAGGATGAAGCTGAGGCGGCGGATATCGGAGCGGAGGAAGCGGCGCTGGTTGCCGTCGGTGCGCACAGAGGCGATCAGACCGCGATCCTCGTAGTAGCGGATGGCGGAGACGGCGAGCCCGGTGCGCTGTGCGAGCACCCCGATCGGCACCAGATCGTTGCGGCCCTTGGCCGGTTTGGCAAGCATCGCGACCCCTCGCAAAATTCCCTTGACCTCAAGTCAGCTTAAGGTTGCATAAGGAATAGCGCGTAAATATTCCAGAATGGAGTAATCAAAAATAGCTATGCCTGCCGCGCGCCTCGAGCACGTCAATATCCGCGTCAGCGACCCCGACCGCACTGCTGCTTTTCTTGCCCGACTATGCGGTTGGCATGAGCGCTGGCGCGGGCCGTCGGCCCTTGGCGGGTGGACCATCCATCTCGGCGCAAACACTGACTATATCGCGCTTTATCAAGGGGATGAGCCGATCCCCGGCAGGTTCGCCAAGGGCCAGCCGCTGCAGCATATCGGCCTTGTGGTGGACGATCTAGATGCGGCGGAGCGGGTCGTGATCGCTGAAGGACTGGTGCCGTTCAACCACGCGGACTACGAGCCGGGCCGCCGGTTCTATGTCTTCGATTGGGACGGCATCGAGTGGGAACTTGTCAGCTACAGCTGACTGGCGGCGCCGATGACGAAGCAGGCAGCGGCCATCAGCGCGCCCGCGAATCGGTTTGACCGGAACCGCGCGAGCGCGCTGAGGCCGTCTGCGGTATCGAGCGTAAGGGCTTGCCAGGCGAAGTGCAGCGCGACCGGGAGCAGCGCCACCAGCGCGACCGGATCGGGCCGCGCCAGCCAGACCGCCCCCGCCCAGCAGGCAATCGCCATGGTGTAGAGCGTGATAACGCCGGTGCGGACATGCTTGCCGAACGACAGCGCGGAGGAGCCGATGCCGACCATGGCGTCGTCCTCGCGGTCCTGCAGCGCGTAGATCGTGTCATAGGCCATGCACCAGGCCCAGCACCCGGCATAGAGCGCAGCCAGCGGGGCAAGGCGGTCAAAGCCGGTGACCTCGATCCATCCCACGGGGGCGCCCCAGGTGAAGACAAGGCCGAGCCACGCCTGCGGCCAGCCGGTGATGCGCTTCATGAAGGGATAGGCCGCGACAAGGCCGAGGCTGCCAAGCGCCACGAGCTGCGCCTGCCAGCGCAATTGCAGCAGAACGATGAGGCCAACGCCACAGAGCGCCAACAGCCAGACCCACGCCACCTTTTTCGAGATCGCCCCGCTGGCGATGGGCCGCGCTGCCGTCCGCGCGACGCGGGCATCGAGATCGGCATCGACGATATCGTTGTAGACACAGCCCGCCCCGCGCATCGCGATGGAGCCGAGCAGCAGCCACAGCACCATGCCCCAGCGCCCGGTGCCCCCGGCAAGGAACAGCCCCCACGCGCAGGGCCAGAACAGCAGCCACCAGCCGATGGGTCGATCGAACCGGGCGATGAGCGCGAGATCACGCAAGGTGGGCGGGAGCACGGTGAGCACGCCGCGGTACTCGCTGTCGGGCACGATCTGCGGCGTTGTCGTCATTTGCGCTGCATAGCCCCGGCGGCGGCAATCGGCTAGAGCCGCAGACATGGTTGCAACTCCCGCCTGGCCGCCAAAGTCCGCGCCCCGCCTGTTTGTCCCCGGTCCGCTGGCTGAGGGGACGTCAGTCTCGCTGGAAGGGGGGCAAGCGCATTATCTGGGCAAGGTCATGCGCGTGGGGCCGGGCGACGCGGTGATCCTGTGTGATGACCTGACGGGCGAGTGGCTGGCGCAAGTGAGTGCGGCGGCGAAGCGGGATGTCACGCTTTCGGTCGTCCGGCGGCTGCGCGGGCGCGAGGCGGTGCCGGACTTCTGGCTCTGCGCGGCGCTGATCAAGAAGGACCGGTTTGATCTGGTGCTGGAAAAGGCGACCGAGCTGGGGGTCGCGGCGGTGCGCCCGGTGCTGACGCGGCGCTGCGTGGCGGACAAGCTCAATCCGGAGCGGGCGCGGGCGATTGTCACCGAAGCGGCGGAACAATGCGCGCGCACGGCGCTGCCGGGGTTGGCCGAGCCGGTGAAGCTGGACGCGCTACTGCGCGACTGGCCGGAGGAACGGCGGCTCTACTTTGCCGATGAGGAAGGCGGTGCGCCGGCATCCGAGGCCTTTGCCGCGCATGACGGGCCTGCTGCGCTGCTGGTCGGGCCGGAGGGCGGCTTCGACGATGCCGAGCGGGCGGCGATCCGCGCACATCCGGCGGCGGTGGCGATCACGCTTGGGCCCCGTATCCTGCGTGCAGAAACCGCCGCTATTGCCGGAACTGTGCTGTGGATGGGCATGCGCGGGGATTGGAACGCTGCGGCAACTTGAGTGTTTTCGGCTGGCGCGCCGCCGCTCGGGACACTAACGCGATTCCATGAGCACGAGACAAGTTTCGAATCGCAACGATCCCGTCATCGAGAGCCGCGCGCAGCTCATCGAGCCGATGGCCAAGGGCGAAAAGCCGCGCGAAGCCTGGCGGATCGGCACCGAGCACGAGAAGTTCGTCTATCGCACCAAGGACCGCGCCGCGCCTTCGTACAGCGAGCCGGGCGGGATCCGCGACCTGCTGCTGGCGCTGCGGGACTATGGCTGGGAAACGATCGAGGAAGACAGCGACACCGGCCCCAACGTGATCGCGATGAGCGGCACGGACGGTGCGGTGAGCCTCGAGCCGGCGGGCCAGCTCGAGCTTTCGGGCGCGCCGCTGGAGAACCTGCACCAGACCTGCGCCGAAACCGGCCGCCACCTCGCGCAGGTGAAGACCATCGGCGACAAGCTGGGCCTTGCCTACCTCGGCATGGGGCTGTGGCCCGACAAGACCCGCGAAGAGCTGCCGATCATGCCCAAGGGCCGCTACGACATCATGCTGCGCCACATGCCGCGCGTGGGCACGATGGGCCTCGACATGATGCTGCGTACTTGCACCATCCAGACCAACCTCGATTATGCGAGCGAGGCGGACATGGTGCAGAAGTTTCGCGTATCGCTGGCATTGCAGCCGCTGGCGACGGCGCTGTTTGCCAATTCGCCGTTCCTTGAAGGCAAGCCCAACGGCTACCTTTCCTATCGCAGCCACATCTGGACCGACACCGATCCGGCGCGCACGGGCATGCTCTCGTTCGTGTTCGACGAGGGCTTCGGCTACGAACGCTATGTCGACTACATGCTCGACGTGCCGATGTATTTCGTGTTCCGCAACGGGCGCTATATCGATGCGGCGGGCCAGTCGTTCCGCGATTTCCTTGAAGGCAAGCTGCCCGCGCTGCCAGGCGAAAAGCCGACGCGTTCGGACTGGATCGACCACCTTTCGACCGCGTTTCCCGAAGTGCGGCTCAAGAGCTTCCTTGAAATGCGCGGCGCGGATGGCGGCCCGTGGAGCCGGATCTGCGCGTTGCCGGCGCTCTGGGTGGGGCTGCTCTATGACCAGACTGCGCTCGATGCGGCGTGGGACCTCGTGAAGGGCTGGGACATGGACGGGCGCGAACGGCTGCGCGCCGAAGTCCCCAAGCTGGGGCTCGATGCGCCGCTGCCGGGTGGGGGCAAGCTGCGGGACATTGCGGCGGAAGTGCTCGCCATCGCGCGCGGCGGGCTGGCGGCACGTGGGCGCCTCAACGATGCGGGGGACAACGAAACCGGGTATCTCCATCCGCTCGACGAGATCGTCAGCAGCGGCAAGACGCCGGCCGAGCGGCTGCTGGAGCTGTATCACAGCGCATGGGGCGGGAAGGTTGATCCGATCTACGAGGCCAAGAGCTTCTGACGGACCGAGGGAGAGGAAGAAGACCATGATCATCGTGATGGGCAAGCTGCGGATCGATGCTGCGGCGATCGAGGCGGCGCTGCCGGCGGCGCGGAAAGTTGTCGCGGCGACGCAGCAGGAAGAAGGCTGCCTGCAGTACGACTATTCCCGCGATATCAGCGATCCGGAAGTGTTCCACATCACCGAGCGCTGGACGAGCCGCGAGGCGCTGGGCGCGCATCTCAAGACGCCGCATGTGGCGGAGTGGATCGGCGTGCTCTCGGGCATGACGATGAAGGAGCGCCACATCAAGCTCTACGATACCGACGAAGGCGAGGACCTTTGATCGTCGTGATGGGGACGTTCCGGGTCGCGCCGGAGCATATCGAGGCGCTGCTGCCATTGGCCCGCAAGGTGGCAGAGGCGACGCGGGCGGAAGAGGGCTGCATCCAGTATGGCTATGCGCAGGATATCGATGATCCGGCGCTGTTTCACGTCGCCGAGCGCTGGACCGACCGCGCGGCGCTGATGGCGCATGCGAAGTCCGCGCATATGGCCGAGTGGGTGGCTGCGCGCGCCGGGCTCGGGTTTCATGATCGGGTGATCCGCCTCTATGAGACGGACGAGGGCGAGGCGATTTAGCGCGGTACGCCAAACCCCAATTCCGTTCGTCCCGAGCGAAGTCGAGGGATCTTGGCCGAGCGTAGCCGAGGCCTCCCGCTTGGTTGGTTCTCGGCTTCGCTCGAACGGCCCCCTCGACTACGCTCGGGGCGAACGGGTTTGTTGCCGATGATCTTCTACTCCGCCGGGTGCACCGCGCCGATGGCGGGTGGCTCGACGCGCGGGCGACCGCGCGTGAGCAGGCGGCCGATGCGGTTGAGGGTGCCGGTCACGAGGCCATGCTCGGCCATCCATGCGTGGTATTCGCGGTACTTGGCGTCTTCCGCCAGCAAGTGCGCTTCCTCGGTCTTGGCGCGCCAGAAATAGACCGCGCTGACGAGGCCGAGCACCACGGTGTTGCGGATGGCATCGACCATCGAATGCGTGGTGGTGAGCCAGGGCAGGGTCGATATCCACCAGAACGCGTTCTTGGAGAGGTAGGCCGGGTGCCGGGTGAAGGCATAGGGCCCGTTGGTCAGGACGCCGCGATAGGTGAGGTTGGAGAAGCGCAGGCCGAACGCGACCGTGGCCCAGGCATAGATGCCCGTCAGTAGCACCATGGCCACCACCCAGATCCATTCGAGCACCGGCATGCCCTGCAGCCAGAAGGTCCATTCGGCGCCGTTGGTGCGATAGTCGAGCACGCCGCCGCTGCCCATCAGGATGAACGGCGGATAGCAGATCAGCGCCGCGACCCAGCCGCCGAGGAACGGGTTGGCGCTGCGGATCTGCGCATCGAGCGGCTTCATCGTGAGGAGATAGCCGACCATGGCGATCTGCACGTCGACGAGGAACATCGTCTCGATCAGCGCATTGCCGAGTGCCAGCGGATCGCCGAGCATGGCGGCATAGTTCATCTGGACTACCCCGCCGAAGCCGCCGGGGATGATCGAGAACATGAAGGCGCAGAAGAAGCCCTTCACCGCCCAGGCGCGCAAGTGGTGGGCGACTTCGGCCTTGTCGTAAGTCTCGCGCCCGATCAGCATCGCGCCGAAGTGCCACGAGGCATCGCGCGGGTTGATCAGCACGCGGTCGAGCCACAGCACATAGGGGATTGCGCCAAGGAACAGCAGCGGGGCGAGGCCGGAGATCACGTCCATCGCGAATAGGTACTGCCCGCGCCAGTACCAGCGGCAGAGGCAATAGACGAAGCCGACGAGCGACCATGTCGCCCAGAGGCCGGCGATCTTGGTGATCGAGACATCGACCACATCGCGCAAGGGACGTGGGTTGCTCCAGTCGATCCCGGTCGAGGCCCGCAAATGGACTTTGTCGACCATCAGCGACCACGCGACCATGGGGAGACCGGAAAACACCATGGCCGCCAACGCCGCGTTGGGGCCGGCGAGCGGCTCGTGCGGGCCCGGCAAGGCGAGCGCATCGGCGATCCCGGCCCAATTGCGGCAGAGGATCACCCACAGCGCAAGGCCGACGAGGCCGGACAGGCCGACTCCGGCGGAAACATCGCTGGCAGGTCTGGCAGGGCGCACGCTCATGGCCTCCGGGGTTAACGGGGACCTATGAGAAAATCGTTTATGCGCCGGCAAGAACCGGCGACACCGCGCTTACTTGAACGCGTTGATATGGCCGCTGTCGTCGAGAACGTAGAGCACGCCGCCTGCGACGACCGGCGCCAGCGTGACCGGCGCGCCGAGCTTGGCCTTGCGCTTGGCTGCGCCGTCGGTGACCGACGCGGCCACCAGTTCGCCTTCGGAGTTTGCCATCCACAACTGATCGCCCGCCAGCACCGGGCCGGTCCAGAAGATCTTGCCCTTCTTCTTCTTGACGCTGCGATAGGGCTTCATCTGCGAGATCCAGCGCACCTTGCCGGTGGCCTTGGCGATGCACAGCAGCTTCGCTTCGTCGGTCAGCGTGAAGATCCAGTCGCCCGCGACCGCCGGGGTGGAGATGCCCGCGAGGTTGAGTTCCCACACGCGCTGGCCGGTGACGAGTTCATAGGCGGCCATGCGCCCGCCCTGGCCGAGCGCATAGACGCGGCCGCGCTCGATGATCGGATCGGCGTCGATGTCGGTCAGCGTCGAAACCGAAGTCGCGATGCTGGTGCGCGCGAGGGCGTCCGACCACAACTGGCGGCCGTTTTCATAGCGGTAGGCGACGAGTTCGCCCGAGCTGTAGCCCGCGACGATGGTGCCCTGCCCGGCTGCCGCTGCTGCCACGCCGAACACGCCGGTCTGCGCGACGGAGCCGGATTCGGTCCACAGCTGTGAGCCGTCAGAGATGTTGAGCGCGACGATCTGGTTGTCCTGCGTCATCACATAGACGCCGCCGAACGCGATGGTCGGGCTGCCGCGCAACGGACCTGCGGGCTTGACGCGCCACAGCACTTTGCCGGTCGCCGCTTCGAGCGCGGAGACTTCGCCGAGCCCGGTGGTGATGAAGACCTTGCCATCGTTATAGGCCGCGCCGCCGCCGAACACCGAGGCCATCGCATCGGGCAGGCGGAACTCGGTCTTCCACTGCTCGCGCCCGGAAGCGGCATCGAAGGCGTGGACCATGCCTTCGGTATCCATCACGAAGAGCCGGCCGCCACCGACGACCGGAGCCGCTGCAAGGCGCTGCTTGGGGCTCGATCCGGCAATGCGCGAAGTCCAGACCTTGCGCGGCTGCTGCGAGAGCACGAGGTGGCCATAGGATTTGGACGCGGTGCCGCCCGCCTGCTCCCAATCGGGATTGGCCTCGGCGAGCGGCAGCACGACATCGAGCACCGACATGCCCTCGTCGACCTTCATGCCCGACTCGATCTTCGAGAGGATCGGGATGCGCACGCCCACGGTGGGGGTCGACTTGGGCTTGCTCTTGGTGATGCCGCAGCCGCCGAGCGCCAGCGCGACGACGACCATGGCAGAAACGGCGGCGTGCCGGATCAGTTTGGCTCCGGTCATATCCTCAAATCCCATTATTGTGCTTCGCTACCATTCGCTGCGGCAGCCGGGTTTTCCACGGCATCGACGCCAAGCTGCCCTGCAAGCTGGCGGGTGCGTCGGCGCAGCGTATCGGGAACGGCTTTGTCCTTGGCAATCGAAGCCAGCAGCGCGCCTGCCAGCTCGGTCTTATTCTGCTTGAGATAGGCCATCGCGACGAGTTCGCCCGCGCTGCCGAACCACGGCTTGCCCGGCACCGCGAGCGGCTTGAGCCGGTCGATCACGGTCTGCGGCGCCAGCTTGTCGAAATTGGTCGAAACCTCGCGCACCGTGGCGAGATCGCGGTAGGCGCCGGGCAGCGCGCTGTCGGCAGATACTGCGGCGAAGAGCTTGGCCGCATCAGCAGCCTTGCCGGCCTGCTCAGCTATGCCCGCTTCGGTGATCTGCACCGCGGCGCGGTAGCCGGGGTTGCCCGTCTTCGCGAGCGGATCCATGCCCGACTTCGCGGTCTGGTTGCGGCCCGCCTGCAGCGCATCGAGCGCGGTCACGAAGGCTTCGCTCTGCTGATCGCGCAGGCTGGCCTGATGATCGTTGTACCACAGCCAGCCGCCGAGGCCGACGAGGCCGCCGATCACGAGCGCGAGGATCGGCCGGCCACGGGTGAACAGCAGCTTGCGGAGCTGATCTTCGCGCAGGGCATCATCAACCTCACGCAGGAAGGTTTCCTGTGCGGCCGCATCCTTGCTGTTTGCTGGGGTGGTGCCGGACGGGCTGTTCGGAGTGAGAGCCAAGACTGCGCTTTCAGGTCGCTGGTTAACGAATGCGGCTGTTTAGAGAGGGGGGCCCGCCAATTCAACCGCTTTGACACGCCGATGCTGTCCCGCAGCTTTACGGAAACACTTGCAGGCCAAGAGCCTGTGCATAAATCGCGGCGTGGCGGCGCGCCATGACCGCTTCATCGAACTCGGCGCAGGCGCGCAGCCGGTTGGCCGCGCCGATCCGGCGGCGCAGCGCTTCATCGCCCGCCAGCTGCAGCAAGGCCGCCCCGAGTGCGGCCTCGTCGCCCGCAGGGGTGATGAATGGCGTGTTCTCGGGCGCGACCATCTCGAGCACGTCACCCACCGCCGTGCTCGCGACCGCAAGGCCGGACGCCATGGCCTCCACGATCGACAGCGGGAATTGCTCGCTTTCCGAGGACAGCGCAAACAGATCGAACAGCGCGGTCGCCTGCGCCGGATCGGCCACATAGCCGGGCAAGTGGACACGGTGCCCGATCTCGAGTTTCAGCGCCTCGGCCATGATCGCCTCGCGCTCGGGTCCCTCGCCGACGATGACGAGCTGCCATTCCTCGGGCAGCGCGCGGAAGGCCCGCACCAGCCGGGGCAGCGCCTTGACCTCGCGCAGCCCGGCGAGCGTACCCACCCACTTCTCCCCCGGCCGCTTGACCACGCGCGGCAGGGCATCGGGGCGCACGCGCCTGGCCTTGGCGGGATCGTAGTCTTCCACCGGAATGCCGTTGCCGATGCGGTGGACCCGCGCGGCGGGCTGGTGCCATGCGTCCAGCGCCGCCTTCTCAAGCTGCCGCGAGGGCACGATCAGCGCGCTCGCCCGCGCCAGCGCGATGCGGCGATACCAGTTGCGCGTGGGCTTGAGGCGTTGCGCCTCGTCGACGTGAAAGCCGTCCTCATGGTGGATCAGCGGGGCGAGGCCCATCGTCGGCGCGAACATCGCGTGCGCCATCGCGGCGTCCATCGCGCCCCAATTGTAGGTGAGGATGAGGTCGAAGCCCTGCATCGCGCGGGCGAGGGTCTGCAGGCGGCGCACGCCGAAGCGGCCCTGCAGCGCGGGAAAGCCGAACGGGAAATGGACCGGGAGGCCTGGATCGATCAGCGCCCGCGCGCCGAGTGCCCCCGGCTGCGCGGAGACGATGCTGTGATCGACTGCCTTGCCGAAACGGTTGATGAGGCCGGTGCTGCGCCGCTCCTTGCCGCCCGTATCGAAGGTGGAATGCAGGTGAAGCAGATGGAGCCGCTTGGCCGAAGATGGCTTGCTCATGCCGATGCGATCACCCCGCGCGGGCCAGCAGCCGGTCGATGGCGGCGATGGCTTCGTCCTCGTCGAGCGTGGGCGCATGGCCGACACCGGGGACGGTGACCAGTTCGGTGGCCGCTCCGCGCACTTTCATCCGCGCGGCGACTTCAGTGGAGAGGATATCCGAATGCGCGCCGCGCAGCACCAGCAGCGGGCGGCGCGCGATCGATTCGTAGATGCCCCACATCACTTCTGGTGCGGGTGCCGGGCCTTGCTCGGCCTCGAACGGTTCGGCGATGTTCATGTCATAATCGAAGGTGATGCGCCCGCCGGAGCCGATCACCATGCAGCGCTTGGCCATGCGCAGCCATGCGGGCAAGTCCCAGCCGGGATAGATCTGGCGATTGGTCTCCTGCAGCGCGCGGGCGGCGTGGACCCATGTCTCGTAGCTGCGCCCCTGCCCGACATGTTCGCGGATGCGCGCGAGGCCCACCGGGTCGATTTCCGGCCCCACATCATTGATAACCGCCCCGGCGATGCGTTGCGGGTTCACAGCGGCGAGCATCATCGTCATCAACCCGCCCAGCGAAGTGCCGATGGAGACGAAGCGCTCGATCCCTTCCGCGGCAAGCAGCAGTTCGACATCGGCGACGTAGTGCGCCGGCGTGTAGGTCATCGGATCACGGGCGTAATCGCTGTCACCGCGCCCGCGCATGTCCGGGCAGATCACGCGCCAGTGGCCCGCCAGCCGCTCGGCCAGCGCCTCGAAATCGCGGGCGTTGCGGGTGAGGCCCGGCAGGCACAGGATCGGCGGCCGCTCCGCGCTTCCGGAATAGTCGCGGAAATGCAGTTTCAGGCCGTCGCCGCTGGTCCAGCTGCGATCTTCCCAGCGCTTTTCGCCGCCTTTCAGCGCCTCTGCCATCGTCTCTACTGCCTGAGCCCCGCGCATAAACAAAAGGGGCGCGCTTGCACGCCGCCCGCTTCGTGCCCACTATCGCGCGATGCAAGCAAGCCCGCAAGACGCGATCTACCGCCCCGCCCCGCGCATTCTCGATCTGGCGCGCTGGATCGGCGATCCGGTCGCCCCGGCCGACTTTCCGGAAACCAAACTGCGCTTCCGCAACGACCGCGCGGCTGCGGAGGTGGGTCTGGCGGGGCTGAGCGACGAGGAATGGGTGCGCCATATGGGTCGCTTCGCGCCGCTGGAGGGCAACCTCCCCCAGCCGCTGGCGCTGCGTTATCACGGGCACCAGTTCCAGACCTACAACCCCGATCTCGGTGACGGGCGCGGGTTCCTCTATGCGCAGCTGCTGGACGCAGAGGGCCGCCTGATGGACCTCGGCACCAAAGGGTCGGGCCAGACGCCGTGGAGCCGGCAGGGTGACGGGCGGCTGACGCTGAAGGGCGCGATGCGCGAGATCCTCGCGACCGAGATGCTGGGCGCGCTGGGGGTGAACACCAGCAGGACGTTCTCGGTGATCGAGACCGGCGAGGCGCTGTGGCGCGGCGACGAACCCTCCCCCACCCGCTCGGCGGTGATGGTGCGGCTGAGCCATGGACATATCCGCATCGGCACGTTCCAGCGGCTCGCGACGCTGGGCGAGGCGGACAACATGGCGCAGCTCGTCGGCTATTGCCTCGGCAACTTCCCCGGACCGGCGGGGCCGGAAGGCGTGAGCCCCGCCGCGCGGCTGCTCCATCAGGTGGTGGAGCGCATGGCCGACATGGCGGCGAGCTATATCGTCGCGGGCTTCGTCCACGGCGTGCTCAACACCGACAACATGAACGTGACGGGCGAGAGCTTCGACTATGGCCCGTGGCGCTGGCTGCCGCGCTGGGACCCGGCGTTCACGGCGGCCTATTTCGACAGCAGCGGACTCTATGCCTTCGGGCGGCAGGTGCAGGCGATCCACTGGAACTGCGGACAGCTCGCCGTGGCGCTGCGCACGCTCGAGGAAGCACCGCCGCTGATTGCGGCGCTCAACACGTTCGAGGACCATTACCGTGCCGCCATGGCCAGGCGCTGGTGCTGGCGGCTGGGCGTGGTGTCGCAGGGGATCGAGGCCGATACCGCGCTTATCGGGCTGTGCGAGGCGGCGATGGCGGAGAGCGGCGAAGGGCCGGATGCGTTCTTCTTCCGCCACCGCGGCGGCTGGGGCGCTGCGACCGGCGCGCTCGGCGGGGCCTTGTCGGCGTATGAAGCGGTGGCCGACACGCATCCGTACTGGGCTGACGCGGCGCCGCAATCCATGCTGATCGATGAAGTCGAGGCGATCTGGGCGCCGATTGCAGAGAGCGATGACTGGTCGCTGCTCGAGGCCAAGATCGCCGCGCTGCGCCGCATGGGCGAGGCGCATGGGCCGCGACCTCAGCCGGCGGGGCATGCCGGAAAGGCATAGTTTTGCGGGCCAGGGTTTCTTGTTTGGTTACCACTGTCATGCCATAGGCCGCACACCGCAGCGGCCCCGCGCCGCGTGAGCGGCAAGGCAGAGGAAGGCCAAGCGCACTCGTGTCCACCGGCGAAATCGTCTCGTTCGAACCCGCGACGGGGTCGGAACTGTGGCGCGGCCGGATCGGCGACGCCGAGGACGTGGTCGCCCGCGCACGCCGCGCCTGGCCGCTCTGGGCCGCGCAGCCGCTCTCCACCCGCATTGAATTGCTGCGCCGCTTCGCCAACGAAGTGCGCAAGGAATCCGACAAGCTTGCCGATCTGATCGCGCGCGAGACGGGCAAGCCGCTGTGGGAAGCGCGCGGCGAAGTCGACAGCGTGATCGACAAGGTCGAGGTTTCGGTGCGCGCCTATGCCGAGCGCACTTCGCAGCGCAAGCTCGACAGCGCGCTCAACGGCACCTCCGCTGTCCGCCACAAGCCGCACGGCGTGCTGGCGGTGATCAGCCCTTACAACATGCCCGCGCTGCTTCCGGCCGCGCAGATCATTCCGGCGCTGATCGCGGGCAATGTCGTGGTATTCCAACCCTCGGAAAAGGCGCCCGCGACCGGCGAGCTCCTTGTCCGCTGCTTCCACCGCGGCGGGATTTCGGCGGCGGTGGTGCAAGTGCTGCAGGGCGGCCCCGAGCAGGCCCAGACGCTGGCCATGCACGACGGGGTGGACGGCGTGCTGTTCACCGGATCGGCGCATGCGGGCGTTTCGATCAACCGCAAGCTCGCGTCCAATCCCGGCAAGGTCGTCGCGCTCGAACTGGGCGGCAACAATCCGATCGTGGTGTGGGACACGCCCAAGATCGTCGATGCCGCGACCATCGTCGTGCAATCGGCCTTCACCAGCGCCGGGCAGCGCTGCTCCTCGGCGCGGCGGTTGATCATCAAGTCGACGATGTACGATGCGGTCATCAGCGAAGTACGCCGCCTCACCGAGCGCCTGATCGTCGGCGCGCCGTTCGATACGCCGACGCCGTTCATGGGTCCGGTGATCGACAATGTCGCCGCCGACGGCCTCACCGAAAGCTTTGTCTACCTGCTTTCCAACGGTGGCCGCGCGATCAAGCACATGACGCGGCTGCGCGAGGACCTGCCCTTCGTCAGCCCCGCGATCATCGACGTGACCAAGATCGACGAGCGGCCCGATGTCGAACTGTTCGGCCCGCTGCTGCAAGTCGTCGCGGTGGACGATTTCGATGAAGCCATCGCCGAGGCCAACAATACCCGCTTCGGCCTCGTCGCCTCCCTGCTCGGCGGATCGCCGCAGGACTACAACCGCTTCTGGGCCAATGCCCGCGCGGGCGTGGTCAACTGGAACCGCCCGACCATCGGCGAGAACGCCGGCGCGCCCTTCGGCGGGACGGGCCTTTCCGGCAACAACCGCCCGGGCGGCTACTACATGGCCGATTCGTGCGCCTATCCGGTGGCGTCGGCGGAAATGGAGCAGCCGCGCGCGACGATCGGCGTGGGGCTGCGGGATACGTGAGAGGTGTGGGGCGCGGGATGGGGTTGATCCGGGGCTGATGGGTTGCTGCCGTTAGACCTAGCTGTAAGGTTGCCTCATGGGCTGGCTGATCGAATCCCTCGTCGAGCAAATTTGGGACGAGTACATCTATCGGATATACAAACGCTCGGGATGGAAATGGGCAGCAGTCGCCATTTTCGGCCCACTTATGGTTTTGGCGATGGCAATTGGTCTCGTCGTATTGGTTCTTAGCTAAACATCCGCAATTGGGTGACACCCGATAGCATCGTCGGCCCGGACTTGATCCGGGCCTTGGCTCTTCTTTTCGGACGCCGCGCTGGAAGAGCAGCCAAACCCCGTGTCAAGCACGGGGTGACGGCGACAGGGCGCAAACTGCCCTTGAGAATTGCCTCCGCGTGCTAGCTCTTCGGATCAGGCAGCGGGAGTGAGGCGTCCGCCGGGGCGGCCGGGACGATGGCGAGGTTGCGGTTGTTGGCCTGCGAAAGATCAGGATCGACCATCAGCTGGCCCTCGATCGCCGCCTGCATCACCGGATCGTGCGCGGGGCCTTCCTCGCCGCCGCGCGTGCGCGGCGCTTCGGCCGAGCAGGCGGCGAGCGCGGCGAGGAGGAGCAAGGGCAAGGCGCGAAGGGCGTGCATGAACGCTTCCCATGCACCGGCCATGGTTAAATCCGCGTCACCGGTGTTACTTCGGGTCATGCCATTTTGATGCTTGGTCCTGCGCGCCCATCCTGCCATGGGCCGCGCCATGTCTGCTGCAACCTCCCGCCAGAACGGTGCCATGGCCGCCATCGCGACCTATGCCTTCTGGGGCGTCATGCCGATCTACTTCAAGCTGCTGGGCGAAGTCCCGGCGCCTGAGCTGCTGGCGTGGCGGATCGTGTGCAGCATGCCGATCTGCCTCGCGATCATCGCGCTGCAGCGGCAGGGCCCTTCGCTGCTTGCCTCGCTGCGCAACCGGACCGTGGTGCTGCGGCTCGCGACCAGCGCGGCACTGACGGCGACCAATTCGCTGATCTTCTTCATCGCCGTCGTCACCGGCCATGTGCTGGCGACCAGCCTTGGCTATTACATCATGCCGCTGATCAACGTGCTGATCGGCACGGTTTTCCTGCACGAGAAGCTGAGCCGGGTACAGTGGGCCGCCGTGGTGATCGCCGCCATCGGCATCGGCCTCCTCGCGTTCGGCGAGCTCGACATGCTGTTCGTCGCGATGGCGCTGGGGGTGAGCTATGCGCTCTACGGCTTCGTCCGCAAGGTGGTGCCTGCCGGCGCGCTCGAGGCGGTGACGATCGAGACCGGGATCAGCCTGATACCGGCGCTTCCCGTCGTCCTCTGGTATGCTTGGACCGGCGGCGGCGTCGGCGGCGGATCGAGCATTGCGGCGAGCTGGGAGATGGCCGGGCTGCTGATGGTCGGCGGCCTGTTCACCGCGATCCCGCTGCTGCTGTTCGGCTATGCGGCGCGGCGGCTGACGCTTTCGGCCATGGGCTTTGCGCAGTTCATCACGCCGAGCATCGGCTTCCTGCTCGGCCACTTCCTTTACGGCGAGCCGCTCGATGAGGCGCGGACCGTGTGCTTCGTGCTGATCTGGACTGCGGTTGCCCTGTTCAGTTGGGACATGTTCCGTCAGGCGCGGCTCAATTCACACACTAAAGCGCCAGCCTAGCGTCTCTCCGGCGTGGAACGGGACGACCATCGTCTCGCCCACGTCGATCTCGTCTGGCACCGTTACCGGCGCGCGCTCCAGGGTCACCGTGCCTTCGTTGAGCGGCAGGCGGTAGAAGCGCGGGCCGTGCTCGCTGGCAAAGCCTTCGAACTTGTCCAGCGCGCCTTCTTCCTCGAACACCTTGATGTAGCTTTCGAGCGCGAAGGGCGCGTTGAAGATGCCCGCGCAGCCACAGGCCGCTTCCTTGAGCCGCCGGTCATGTGGCGCGCTATCGGTACCGAGGAAGAACTGCGGGCTGCCCGACGTCGCCGCCTTGCGCAGTGCCAGCCGGTGATGCTCGCGCTTGGCCACCGGCAGGCAATAGGCATGCGGGCGGATGCCGCCGACGAGCATGGCATTGCGGTTGATGTGGAGGTGCTGCGGGGTGATCGTCGCGGCGAGGTTTGCGCCCGCGCTCTCGACGAATTGCACCGCCTCGCTCGTCGTGACGTGCTCGAACACGACGCGAAGGCCGGGCAGCGCCTTCACGAGCGGGATCAGCGTGCGCTCGATGAACACGGCCTCGCGGTCGAAGATATCGACGTGGTTGTCGGTGACCTCGCCGTGGATGAGGAGCGGCATGCCGATCTTTTCCATCCGCGCGAGAACGGGCATGATGTTCGCAACGTCGGTCACGCCATGCGCGGAGCCTGTGGTGGCGTGCGCCGGGTAGAGCTTGGCTGCAACGAAGACGCCCGCCGCATGGCCGCGCTCGACCTCGTCGGGATCGGTGTGATCGGTGAGGTAGAGCGTCATCAGCGGGGTAAATTCGGTGCCCTCGGGGAGCGCGGCCATGATGCGGTCACGATAGGCCGAAACGCCCGCCACATCGGTCATCGGCGGCGAGAGATTGGGCATGACGATCGCGCGCGCGAACTGCCGCGCGGTATGCGGGGCGACGCCCGCGAGCAGCGCGCCATCGCGCAGGTGGACGTGCCAATCATCGGGGCGGCGGATGGTGATCGAGAGAGGTGTGGTCATGCCCTTCCCCTTAGGCCGGACCGTGCCTATCTGTCACCTATGAGCGCACCTCGATTGACCGATCGCACCATAGTACGGCTCTCCCCACTGGACGACAGCGAGGACGTGGCCGCCTTCCTGCAGGGCCTTGTGACGAGCGACGTGAAGGGACCGCTGCCGGTCTGGACCGGATTGCTGAGCCCGCAGGGAAAAGCGCTGTTCGACTTCATCGTGTGGGCGGATGGAAAGAACTTGCTGCTCGATTGCGAGGCCGCCGCTGCGGCTGCGCTGGCCAAGCGCCTTTCGCTCTACCGCCTGCGCCGCAAGATCGCGATTGCGGAAGACAGCACGCTGGGGGTCTGCTGGCAGGCGGAAGGCGAGCCGACCGACCCGCGCCTGCCTGCGCTGGGGCATCGCTGGATCGCGCCGGTGAGCGCCGATGACGTGGCGGTTGATGATGCCTGGCGCGCGCACCGGCTGGCGCATGGCGTGCCGGAGGGCCTCGCAGAACTGGGCAGCGAGCAGACGCTGTGGCTGGAAACCAATGCCGTGGAGCTGAACGGCGTCAGCTTCACCAAGGGCTGCTATGTCGGGCAGGAAAACACCGCGCGGATGAACTGGCGGCAGAAGGTGAACCGGCGGCTGGTGGTGGTCCCACTCGCCGCTTCGGATGCCGCCCGGCAGCGCGCGGCCTATCCGGAGCTGGGGCTGGCGGTGGATCACCGGCGAGTGGAGGATATTTCCGCGGACATGGCGCCGGCGTGGATGGAATTGTCGCCCCCGTAACTTGACCCGCTCATGCTGAGCTTGTCGAAGCATCATGCGCAGCGGTCGCGCTAACACCCTTCGACAAGCTCAGGGTGAGCGGGGTTGCAAGGCAGCGAAGTTGAGCGGGACGTCTATCCCGCCTGCGTGATCTTCGCCGCTTCGGTCGCGGCATCGAGCATCCGCGCGGCATAATCGCGCGCCGCGCTGCGCGGCAGTTCGAGTGCCTGGCTGAGCGGGCCGCCCATCTGCGCATCGCCCAAGGCCATGAGCACAAGTGTCAGCGTGGTGCCGCGCATTTCGTCGGAATGGAAATCGCCGACTTCGATCACGAGGTCGTGGATCACGTCGACGATGGGATCGAGGGCGTCCTCGTTGCCCGTCAGCAGCATCCATGAAGCGAGCGCGCCCGCCCCCTCGCGGTCAAATGCATCGAAGGTGAGGTCCACCACATCACGCGGGCTGCCCACGCCCGAGCGGCTGGCGATTACCGCCTCGCGGATCACCGCGCAGATCGTTTCGGCGAGATGCCGCGCGAGTTCCTTCTGCAGGCCGGAGGCCGAGCCGAAGTGATGCAGCAGATTGGCATGGGTCCGCCCGATCCGGCCTGCCACGGCCTTCAAGGTCACGGCCTGCGGGCCGGCCTCGATCAGCAGGGCCCGCGCGGCTTCGAGGGCGGCAATACGGCTTTCTTCGGGACTGAGACGCTTGCGAACGGACATTGTACGGGCCGATTTCCCCCTTGCGGCGCACCCTTACCCCCGCGCGCCATGGTCCCCACGCCTAGAACTGTGCGGCGTGGGGGGCAAGAGGGACAAGGCTTCAGGCCGCGCGGCGCATCGGCTCCTGATCGTCGCCACCATCATCGCCGTTTCCGGCTTCACCGAGATGAATCTGGTAGACGACGCTCGTCACGATCGCATCGCGTCCTTCGCTGCGGCGGGAGCGATGTTCGCCGGTGGGGATGAAGCCGAGCTTGCGCAGGACGCGGCCGGAGGCGGGATTGTCGAGGAAATGGCTCGCCTCGATCCGGTCATGTCCGAGCGCCCGCGCAATGCTGAGCACCGCGCGCGCGGCCTCGGTGGCAAAGCCGCGGCCCCAGTGGTCGCGGGCGATCCAGTAACCGAGTTCGGCCGCGCCCTGCTCGCCGGGAGCCATGCCCGCACAGCCGATGATGCGCGTGCCATCGGCGCCGGGCAGGGTCACCAGAAAGTCGGGATGCTTGGGATCAACCTCGCGGCTGACGAACCAGCGCGCATCGTCCGCCCGGTAGGGCCATGGCGCGCGGGCGAGATTTCGCACAACCGCCGCGTCGTCGATCGCGGCGTGCAGTTCGGCCCAGTCTTCGGGCCATGCAGGGCGCAGGAACAGCCTTTCGCTGCGAATGAACATCAAACGTCTCCTCATCCGCCCCTCAATTTCCCTTGGCTGCTAACCAAAGGAAATGACAGGCATATTGCGGTTGGCCAGGTCTCGCGCGGTTAATGCGTCAGGACGTGGCTCGGGTGAGGGAGACAATAAAAAAGGGAGACGGGTTGGCCCCTCTCCCTCATTCAGCCGGCCGGTAAAGGTCGGCGGGGCCATCCCGTGGGATGGCCCGTGATGACCATCCGATTACTCTGCGGCCTCGGCCAGCATATCCACCGAGACGTACTTGCGACCAAGCTTGCCCGAGTGAAAACGCACTTTGCCTTCGGCGAGCGCGAACAGCGTGTGGTCCTTGCCCATGCCGACATTGGCGCCCGGGTAGACCTTGGTGCCGCGCTGACGAATGATGATGTTGCCGCCGATCACGTGCTGATCGCCGAACTTCTTGACGCCGAGGCGGCGGCCAGCCGAATCGCGACCGTTGCGCGAAGAGCCGCCTGCTTTCTTGTGTGCCATGTCAGATTACTCCGAGAACTTGCGGTCAGGCGACGCTGAGGATGCGCAGCAGGGTCATCTGCTGGCGGTGGCCGTTGCGGCGACGATAGTTGTGCCGGCGGCGCTTCTTGAACACGATCACCTTCTCGGACTTCGCCTGCGCGATGATCTCGGCCGAAACGGTCACGGACTTGGCATCCGCAAGCACGCCTTCGTTCCCCGCGAGGAGGACGTCGGTCAGCGTGATCGTTTCACCGGCTTCACCCGCCAGCTTCTCGACCGCGATCTTGTCTCCGGCGGCAACCCGATACTGCTTGCCGCCCGTGCGCACGATTGCGAACATGGTCTCTGCTATCCGTTTCAAGTGTCTGGCCGCCCTATGAGCCCGCGAATCGGGCACCATCAAACGGCATGGCCGAATCTCCGCAAAGGATGCGGAGGCCCGGAAAGAGTGGCGCGGTTAATCGAATGGGCGCCCCATGTCAACGCCACCGGGCGGTGAAATGACGCCTGCCGCCGCTTCCCCGGTCAGTCAAAAGCCTCTATGGCCCGGGCATGGCATCCCTGTCCATCCGCATCGGCGCGTCGCTGGCAGTTCTGCTCGCACTTTCGGCCTGCAACGCGAACCGCTCGCGCTTTCCCTCGCTGGCGATTCGCCCGGCGGAGCGTGCCTATGGCACCCGCCAGCAGGCCGCGCCGACCCCGGCACCGAGCGCAGCGGCAACTGCCGATCTTCCGACCCGCGTGGCTACCCTGCGCGAACAGGCGGCCAAGTCGCATGCCCGGTTCACCGCGCAACAGGCCTCCGCGACAGCCTTGATCACCGCCGCAAAGGGTTCCGCGCCCGGTACCGATACCTGGAGCCGCGCCGCCATCGCACTGGCCGGGCTCACCTCCGCGCGCGGCGAAGGCATGATAGCGCTCTCCGATCTTGACCGGCTGCTGATCGCCGCAACCGAGACCGCCGCGACCGGACCGGACAATGACCTCAAGGTCGTTGCTCTGGCGCACCGCGATGTCGCCGCGCTGCTGGGCGAAGAGGACCAGACGATCGCCGCGCTGAGAGACAAGCTGGGCAGCTAGAGCACTTTCCGACCAATCTGGCTCACCGGGATTGCTCTTGGAAGCTTCTCGGCAAGGAACGCCGAGCAGCGCGGGCTGGTAGCCCGTGCAAACGGCGCGACGATGTCCGAGGGGCTTCCAAGAGCAACCCCGAGGGGCGGGCCGATTTTGGCCCATCGCAGCGTTGCTCGTCGGTCACTATATGCCAGCATAGCTCCCTCC
>NZ_LJHZ01000064.1:0-19943 GCF_001296055.1 Novosphingobium sp. AAP93 | reverse complement strand
CTCCCCCCTCGCAGGCGCAGCGCACCCCCACCCAACCCTCCCCCGACCGGGGGAGGGCTTTGCTCGCCGCCCAGACCGAGCTCGCCGCGCGGCTGTGCAAGGCCGATCTTGTCACCGAAATGGTCGGCGAATTCCCCGAACTGCAGGGCCTGATGGGCGGCTACTACGCCCGCGCCGAAGGTCTGCCGGACGCTGTCGCCGATGCTATCCGCGATCATTACAAACCGGTCGGCCAGGGCGATGACGTGCCGACCGCGCCGGTCACCGTGGCCGTCGCGCTGGCGGACAAGCTCGATACGCTGGCCGGGTTCTTCGCCATCGACGAGAAGCCCACCGGCTCGAAGGACCCCTTCGCGCTGCGCCGCGCTGCGCTCGGCGTGATCCAGATTCTGCTCGCCGGAAAAGTGCGCTGCAATCTCACCACCGTGCTGCGCGGGGCCATCGCCAGCGTCTTCGCCTCGGTGCTCGATCGCGCGGTGGCGGGGGACGTCAACTTCGCCGTCTACATCGAGAAGATCGGCAAACTGCAGCCGCACCCCTCGCTGCCCTCGGACGAATTTGCCGCCCGCATCGCCGATTTCACCGCCGAGCTGGGCGATTTCGAGATCAAGCTCGAGCCCTATTCGCAGCTCGCGCTGGAGTTCCTGCGTTCCGCACCCGAGGTCGTCGGCAAGACGCCGGCGGCGCTCGTCGCCTTCTTCGCCGACCGCCTCAAGGTCCAGCAGCGCGAGGCCGGTGTGCGCCACGATCTCATCGACGCGGTCTTCGCGCTCGGCGGTGAGGACGATCTCGTCCGCCTGCTCGCGCGCGTCCATGCGCTGCAGGCCTTCGTCGGCACCGAGGACGGCGCGAACCTCATCGCCGGGTACAAGCGCGCCGCCAATATCCTCAAGAAGGAAGGCTTCACATCTTCTCCCCTCCCCGTTGGGGAGGGGGCGGGGGACGGGTATCCCCCGTCGGCAAGTGCAGAGCACCCCCACCCAACCCTCCCCCGAGCGGGGGAGGGCTATCAGGCCGAGCCGGCCGAACAGGCGCTCGTCGATGCGCTCGATGCGGCCGAACCGCGCGCCGAAGCTGCTGTTGCGGCGGAAGATTTCACCACCGCCATGGCCGCGCTCGCCACCTTGCGCGCGCCCATCGACGCGTTCTTCGAGAGCGTTACCGTCAACGATGCGGACCCGGCCAAACGGGCAGGGCGGCTGGGACTGCTTGACCGCTTCCGTGCTGCAGTGCACAAAGTTGCGGACTTTTCGCGTATAGAGGGCTAAGGCAGCTCATCCATTCATCGCGAATCCGGGAAAAACCCGGACACAGGCACATTCGCAGGGAACCGCTTGGTCTTATGAGCGCATACGTATTCCATTTCGGCGGCGGAGCCACCAACAGCGATCCGCGCTCGCGCGACAAGACCATTACGGGCGGCAAGGGCGCCAACCTTGCCGAGATGGCGGGCATCGGCCTGCCGGTTCCTCCCGGCTTCACCATCAGCACCGAAGTCTGCACGGCCTACAATGCCGCCGGCAAGGCCTTCGACGACGACCTGCGCGCCGGTGTCGCGGGCGGCGTTGCCCATATCGAGCAGGCCACGGGCCGCACCTTCGGCGATCCGGCGAACCCGCTGCTCGTCTCGGTCCGCTCGGGCGCGCGCGTCTCGATGCCGGGGATGATGGACACCGTGCTCAACCTCGGCCTCAACGACACGACTGTCGAAGGCCTCGCCGCCGGGTCGGGCGATGCGCGCTTCGCGTGGGACAGCTACCGCCGCTTCATCCAGATGTATTCGGACGTCGTGCTTGGCCTCGATCACCACCGCTTCGAGGATGCGCTCGAGATCGCCAAGGAAGACAACGGCTTCTTCGCCGATGTCGAGATGGGGGCGGAGCACTGGCAGGCACTCGTCGGCGAATACAAGGCCATCGTCGCAGAGGAACTCGGCCGCCCGTTCCCGCAGGACGTGCACGAGCAGCTCTGGGGCGCGATCGGCGCGGTGTTCGATTCGTGGGAGAGCGACCGCGCCAAGGTCTATCGCCGCCTCAATGCGATCCCGCATGACTGGGGCACCGCGGTCAACGTGCAGGCGATGGTCTTCGGCAACATGGGGGAAACCTCGGCCACCGGCGTTGCCTTCACCCGCGACCCCGCGACCGGCGAGCGCGCCTACTACGGCGAATACCTCGTCAACGCACAGGGCGAAGACGTCGTCGCCGGCATCCGCACCCCGCAGTACCTCACCAAGGCCGCGCGCGAGCGGGCGGGTGCCAAGCCGCTTTCGATGGAAGAGGCGATGCCCGAGGCCTATGCCGAACTCGCCCGCGTGTTCGACCTGCTCGAGCTCCACTACAAGGACATGCAGGACATCGAGTTCACTGTCGAGCAGGGCAAGCTGTGGATGCTGCAGACCCGCTCGGGCAAGCGCACCGCCAAGGCCGCGCTCAAGATGGCGGTGGACATGGCGCGCGAGGGCCTGATCGACGAGGCGACCGCGGTGAAGCGCGTCGATCCGATGGCGCTCGACCAGCTGCTCCACCCGACGCTTGATCCCAGCGCGCCGCGCGATGTGCTCACCCGCGGCCTGCCCGCCTCGCCGGGCGCGGCGACCGGCATCGTCGTGTTCGATGCCGACAGCGCCGAGCACCGCGCGCAACTGGGCGATGATGTCATCCTCGTCCGCGTCGAGACCAGCCCCGAAGACATCCACGGCATGCACGCCGCCAAGGGCGTGCTCACCGCGCGCGGCGGCATGACCAGCCACGCGGCGGTCGTGGCGCGCGGCATGGGCCGCCCCTGCGTTTCGGGCGCCTCGGGCATCTCGATCGACATGGCCACCCGCACCGCGCGGATGGGCACGCGCGAGGTGAAGGAAGGCGATGTCATCACGCTCGACGGCTCGAACGGCGATGTCATGGCGGGCGCGGTGCCGATGGTCGAACCCGAACTCGTCGGCGATTTTGCCGTGCTGATGGACTGGGCCGACCGCCACCGCCGCATGAAAGTGCGCGCCAACGCCGAAACGCCGCTCGATTGCCAGGTTGCGCGCCAGTTCGGCGCTGAAGGCGTGGGCCTTTGCCGCACCGAACACATGTTCTTCGATGCCGGCCGTATCTCGCTGGTGCGCCAGATGATTCTGGCCGAGGACGAAGTGACCCGCCGCCGCGCGCTGGACCAGCTCCTGCCCGAACAGCGCGCCGATTTCACCGCGATCTTCGAGGTCATGGCAGGCCTTCCGGTGACCATCCGCCTGCTCGATCCGCCGCTGCATGAATTCCTGCCGCATGGCGAGCTGGAGTTTGCCGAACTGTCCGAAGCCACTGGCCTCGGCACCGATCACCTCAAGCGCCGTGCGGCCGAACTGCATGAGTTCAACCCGATGCTCGGTCACCGCGGCTGCCGCCTCGGCATCACGTTCCCCGAAATCTACGAGATGCAGGCCCGCGCGATCTTCGAGGCGGCCTGCGATGTCGCCGAGAAATCGGGCGAGGCGGTCGTGCCGGAAGTGATGATCCCGCTCGTCGCCACCCGGCGCGAGCTGCTCATCCTGCGCGGTCTGGTGGACCGGGCGGCGGAGGCCGTGTTCGCCGAGAAGGGCCGCCGCCTCGAATACCTCGTCGGCACGATGATCGAGCTGCCGCGCGCCGCGCTGATGGCGGGCGAGATTGCCGAGGAAGCGAAGTTCTTCTCGTTCGGCACCAACGATCTCACGCAGACCACGCTCGGCGTCAGCCGCGACGATGCCGCGCGCTTTCTCGGGCCCTATGTCGAACAGGGCATCTACCCGCGCGACCCGTTCGTCAGCCTCGATATCGAAGGTGTCGGCCAACTGGTCGAGATGGCGGCGGTGCGCGGGCGCGAGACGCGGCCGGGCATCAAGCTCGGCATCTGCGGCGAGCACGGCGGCGATCCGGCCTCGATCGCGTTCTGCGAGAAGGTCGGGCTCGATTACGTCTCGGCGAGCCCCTACCGCGTGCCGATTGCCCGGCTGGCGGCAGCGCAGGCGGCGCTCGGGTAACCCGGTGCGGTAGCCATCCACTCTCACCGCTCACCTTGAGCTTGTCGAAGGGTGTGTCTGCAAGCGCTGCGCCATATGCTTCGACAGGCTCAGCATGAGCGGGGAGTGGGAGGGCGGACCTGTTGTTCAGAACTTCGGCGGCCGGAGGGCCTTGTTCCAGCCGCTCATCGTCAGGATCGCGAAGCGCTCGGTGACGCGCCCGTCGCCATCTGCCAAGGCCGCAAACGCCGCTTCGGCCCGCGCGAGGCCCGCCTTGCCCAGCAGCGGTCCGGGCCGCGCGAGGCAATTGCCGAGGCCCTGGGCGCGCAGGTCTGCCACCAGTCGGCGCAGGCTGGAGTAGCGCACGTCGAGCATGCGGCTGTCGCTCATCGGTTCGGCAAAGCCGCAGCGCTGGAGGAGATCGCCGCCCGCGCGAACATCGACTTGCGGGTGGATCCGCGCGGCGGGGCGGTCGCCGTCGGTCTCCGCCATGATCTGGCGCAGTGACGGGACGCTGCCCGCGCCGCACAGGCTCATCACGGCAAGGCCATCGGGCGCCAGCGCGCGGCGGATATGGAGCATGGCGCCGGGCAGGTCGTTGATCGTGGCGAGCGTGCCGAGCTGGGCGATGAGCTCGAAGCCCTGGTCGGGGAGGGGCTGTTCCTCGTCGATGGCGAGCTCGCCTGCGACCGGGGCGGGATCGGCGCGGACAACCTTGCAGCCTTGCGCCGTCAGCGCCTCGGCCAGCAGGCCTGTCGCATCGCCCACCACCAGTGCCCGCTGAGGGTGATGGCGCAGGAAGGCGAGGCGGTCGAGCACGTCCTCGGCCATGTCCTCTGCCAGAAACCGGGGCGCATCGGGGCGGCGCTCCAGCACACGCATCCGCCCGCGCATCGCGCGGCGGCGGGCAGGGGCGAAGATGGTGGGGGGAGTGGGGCTGGCCATCGCCGACGCCCCTGCCGCGCGGCGCGCCGCTTGCCAAGTCCCTCTTGCGAATCCCGGCACTCGGGCAGACACTCCGGGCCATGGCGAGCCTCGCGTTCCTGACCCCGGTGATCGATCTGATATTCCCGCCGCGCTGCCCGCTGTGCGGCGATGCGCTGGCGCAGCAGGGCGGGCTCTGCGCCGCCTGCTGGACCAAGCTGGCCGTGCCCGGAGAGCCGGCCTGCAGCACATGCCAGCGGCCCTTGGCCGACAGCATGGTGCGCTCGGGCGAGGTCCAGTGCGCGCCCTGCATGGCAGAGCCCCCGGGCCATGCCGGAATCGCGGCGGCGACGCTTTACAACGATACCTCGCGCGAGCTGGTGCTGGCGTTCAAGCGCGGCAAGCGGATCGCGCTCGCGGACCTGCTGACGCGCCTCATGGTGCGCCGCCTGCCCGATCTGGAAGGCGAATGGCTGGTCATCCCGGTGCCGCTCCATCGCTGGCGGCTGTGGGAGCGCGGCTTCAACCAATCGGCGCTGCTGGCGGAGCGGATCGCCAAGACGATCAGGCAGCCGCTCGTCGTTGACGGACTGGAGCGGCGCAAGCGGACGCCTTCGCTCGGCGGCCTGGGCAAGCGCGCCCGGGCCGAGGCGCTGCGCGGCGCGATAACGGCCCACCCACGCCGGGCCGAGCGGCTGAAAGGTGCGAAAGTGCTGCTGGTCGACGATGTGATGACGAGCGGCGCGACCACCGATGCCTGTCTCGCGGCGCTGCGCAAGGCCGGGGCGAGCGAAGTGCGCATCGCCTGCTTTGCGCGGGTGCTCGATGAAGCGCACAATCAGGCTGGACGTGAGGACGCGCCGCTCGCTGCCTGAAAAACTCAAAGCCTGAAACACGAAACGCCCGGAGCGTTAACTCCGGGCGTTCCCGTGACGATACCTGATCGGTTCAGGAACCACTCCATCACGGCCTGCCCCTCGCTGGCCCCAGCTTCTGCTGGCATGTGACGGCGGATGGCTCCTGCCGAAATCCCTGAGCTTCTCTCCTCCGGCCGCACTGCCCTGCCCAATCAAGGGGAGCGGCGCGGCCATCGGCCCCATCTGATTTGAACCCTGAACTCTGGCCTGTATGCGTGCGTCCGGGTGTTCGTCCGGTACGCGGATGTGGTTCCCTCAAACCACCCCGCCTTCATCCGCGATTGCGGGGCGGGGTTAAAGCATGTTGTTCTCGCCCCATGGATTTTCGCAGGGGCATGTGGTTATCCTGCAACAAAATGACACCTGATCGGGTGCCTGAAGCGAAAGGCCAGTCCCATTTCCACGCAATCTCCCGAAACCGAGCTGCGCGAGCAGGGCGCGGCGTTCATGCCGCGTTTCGATTCTGCGGGACTCGTCACGGCCGTCGCGGTCGAACATGCGACCGGCGCGCTGCTCATGCTGGCGCACATGGATGCCGAAGCGATTGCCCGCACGCGCGAGACTGGCTTTGCGCATTTCCACTCGCGGTCGCGCGGACGGCTGTGGATGAAGGGCGAGACATCGGGCCACGTGCTCAAGGTGATCGAGATCCGCGTCGATTGCGATCAGGATGCGCTCGAACTGCGCGTCGAGGCGGCGGGGCCGGCTTGCCATACCATGGCGCCATCCTGTTTCTACCGCCGGATCACGGCGGACGGGGGACTGGAGCGGATCGGCGGTTGACGCTTACGTAAAGGGTAGTTAGGTCTCGCGACATGTCCTCGCGTCCCCTTACGTCCAGCCCGGAGCGGGCACCTGCGGCGGTTCGCCCGGCTCGCAGCGGCGATCATACCGGCCATCTGCATCAGCCCGATGCCTTGTCGCGCGAGCAGTTCACGATCTCGGACCTCTCCAGCGAGTTCGGCGTGACCGCGCGCGCGCTGCGCTTCTACGAGGACGAGGGCCTGATCGCGCCGACCCGCGTCGGCCTAGCCCGCATCTATTCGAAGCGCGACCGGGCGCGGCTCGCTTGGATCATGCGCGCCAAGAACGTGGGCTTCAGCCTCTCCGAAATCCGCGACATGATCGATCTCTACGATCTCGGCGACGGCCGCGCGAAGCAGCGCCGCGTCACAATCGACAAGTGCCGCGAGCGGATCGGTAACCTCAAGCGCCAGCAGGCCGATATAAACGCGACGATTGCCGAGCTGACCAGTTTCGTCGCGCTGCTGATCGAACGCGAGAAGCTTGAAGGTCGCAACGTCGACCCTGAATAAGACCAGAGAGGACCAATCCCATGCCCGTTTTCCAGGCGCCGACCCGCGACACCCGTTTTGTTGTCAACGAAGTGCTCGATCTGGAGCAGTACGGGCACCTGCCGGGTTTCGCCGCCGCGACGCGCGACCTCACCGACAGCGTGATCGAGGAAGCCGGGCGCTTCGTGAACGAGGTTGTCGCGCCGCTCAACCTGTCGGGCGATCAGGAAGGCTGCACCCGCCATCCCGATGGCAGCGTGACGACGCCCAAGGGCTTCAAAGAAGCCTATGCCCGCTATGTCGAGGCGGGCTGGGGCACGCTGGCGGCGCCCGAAGTCCATGGCGGGCAGGGGTTGCCGCATGTGATCGGCTTCGTGATGGAGGAGTTCCTCGCGAGCGCCAACCAGGCCTTCGCGATGTATCCGGGCCTTGCCAACGGCGCGATCTCGGCGATTTCCTCGAAGGGTTCGCCCGAGCAGCAGGCCACGTATCTGCCCAAGATGGTCAGCGGCGAATGGCTCGGCACGATGAACCTGACCGAGCCGCACTGCGGCACCGATCTTGGCCTCATCCGCACCCGCGCCGAGCCGCAGGCGGACGGATCGTATGCGATCACAGGCACCAAGATATTCATCTCGGCCGGTGACAATGATCTGGTGGAGAACATCATCCATCTCGTGCTGGCAAAGACGCCGGGTGCGCCAGAATCGAGCAAGGGTATCTCGCTGTTTATCGTCCCCAAGTTCCTTGTGAACGCGGACGGCTCGCTGGGTGACCGCAATGCGGTGTCGGTCGGCTCGATCGAGCACAAGATGGGCATCCACGGCAACGCGACCTGTGTGATGAACTACGACGGCGCGAAGGGCTGGCTGGTCGGCGAAGAGAACAAGGGCCTCGCCGCGATGTTCATCATGATGAACGCGGCGCGGCTCGGCGTCGGCATCCAGGGCCACGCGCAAGCGGAAGCCGCCTACCAGAACGCGCTGCTCTATGCGCAGGAGCGCCGCCAGGGCCGCGCGCTGACGGGGGCGGCGGAGCCCGGGCAGAAGGCCGATCCGCTGCTCGTCCACCCCGACGTGCGGCGCATGCTGATGGACGCCAAGATGTTCATCGGCGGCATGCGCGCGCTGTGCCTGTGGGGGGCGCTGCAGGTCGATTTGTCGCACAAGGCCGCGACCGAGGAGGAGCGGCAGGCGGCGGACGACCTCATCAGCCTGCTCACCCCCGTGATCAAGGGCTACGGCACCGACATGGGCTACAAGACCGCGACCGACATGCAGCAGGTCTGGGGCGGGCACGGCTATATCGCCGAGAACGGCATGGACCAGTTCGTGCGCGATGCGCGCATCGCGATGATCTACGAAGGCGCCAATGGCGTGCAGGCGATGGACCTTGTCGGCCGCAAGCTCGCGCAGAATGGCGGCCGCGCGATCCAGCGGCTGTTCGCCATGATCGACGCCGCGTGCGCCGAGGAGAGCGCTGACGAGACAGTGAAGCTCGTCGCCGAACGGCTGGCCAAGGCTGCGGGCCACCTCAAGGCGGCGACGATGTGGTTCCTGCAGAACGGCATGAGCAATCCCAACGCCATCGGCGCGGGCGCCTATGCCTACATGACGCTGACCGGCGTTGTCTCGCTCGGCCTGATGTGGCTGCGCATGGCGAGAATCTCCGCCGTGGCACTTGGCACCGAAGGCGCGGACACGGCGTTCTACGAGGCCAAGCTGCTCTGCGCCAGGCACTGGGCGCTGCGCTTTGCCCCGCAGGCGGGCGCGCTGCGCTACGAAGTGGAAGCAGGGGCCGAGACCGTGATGAGCATGACGGCGGAGCAGTTCGCCGCCTGATTGTTCGCGGTTGACCTCCGGAGCGGCGCGCGCGATTAACCGATCAGTTAAAATGGTCGGGGAATGGATGGATGGCGCACCACAGCCCGCGCGAGCTGATCGAGCTCTATTGGGATGAAGTCTGGAACAACCGGCGCGCCGAGCTGATCCGCGAGATCTGCGCCGATCCCATCATCCGCCATGATCCCGGCAGCGTGACCGCGCTTTCGGTGGAGGACCAGATCGCCCGCGTTCGGCAGCAGAGCGAGAAGCTCGAACCCTGTTTCACGCACGAAGTGCTGCTCGCCGACGAGACCTATGTCACTTCGGTGTGGAACATGCACACCCGCAAAGGCGAGCGGATCGAGCTGTGCGGGATCGAAGTGTTCAAGGCGGTCGATGGCAAGTTCACCGATTGCTGGAATTCGAGCTACACGCCGGGCTTCTGGGGGCGCGAGGGTGATGCCTCGGTGCCCGAGGACCTGGCGCCGCCCGCGCTGATCGCCAGTGCCGACCAGATTACCCCGCAGTGGGTTCAGGCCGTGCTGCAACACGCCGGGATCGCCGCGCCGCGCGTCAGCCTGCTCAACACCAAGCCCATCGGCCACGGCAATCTATCCGCCACGGTGCGCGCCGAAATCACCTACAACGCCAATGCCGCTGACGCGGTCCGCTCGGTGATTGCGAAGCTGACGTCCGGTATCGGGCAGGCGGTGGAAATAGCCGCAGCGCACGATGTGTACCGCCGCGAATGCGAGGTCTACGGGTTTCTGGGCGAGGAGCCGCCGCTGGCCACACCGCGCTGCTTCTGGCGCAATGTCGGGCCTGATGGACGCACGATCAATCTCGTGCTCGAGGACCTCTCCGAGCGAACCCGGGCAGGCGACCAGATTTCCGGCTGCAGCGTCGCGGAAGCCGAGGCTGTGGCGAAGGAACTGGCGGGGCTGCATGCGGCGTTCTGGGATGATCCGAGGCTCGCCACCGTCGATTGGCTCTACAACCGCGCAGCCGGTGCGGAAACGGCCGCGGCCACCAATACCCTTGCAGCCAAGGCCTTCCGTGAGCGGTTTGCCGGGCGCACCGATCCCGCGCTGCTCGGTGCCATCGATACTGTCGTTGCCGACCTGCCCCGCCACTTCGCCGCGATGCCCAGGGGCCGCACGCTGGTCCACGGCGAACCGCGCGTGGACAACGTGTTGTTCGAGGATGGCCCGGAGGGTTCGAAAGCCTGGCTGATCGACTGGCAGTTCGCTGATCGGGGCAGCCCGATGTTCGACCTTGCCTACTTCCTCTCGGGCTCCCTTGCCGTCGAGGATCGCCGCAACATCGACGAGAGCCTTTTGGAGCGCCATCACGCGGCGATCACAGCCATCGATCCCGCCTACTCGCTTGCGCAGGCACGGGCCGAGTTTGCGGGATCGCTGCCGCTGGCGCTCTATTTCACCGTGGGCGCGGTGCTGGCCATGCCGCCGAGTGAGCACGGCGACCGGCTGCTGCTCACACTGGCCGAGCGCAACGTGGCGGCGCTGCGCGATTGGGGCGTGGTCTAGAAGACTTCCGCGAACAGCCCCGTCAGCGCGGCCCAGCTCTGGCGGTCCGCGCTGGCGTCGTAGCCGATGGCGGGGACACCGCGCGCGTCGCTGCCCGGATCGGTGAAGCCATGCTTCACGCCGCTGTAGGCGTGGAAGTGCCAGTTGGCCCCGGCGGCATCCATTTCCTCCCAGAAGGCGGTGACCTGCGAGCGGGGCACGAGCGGATCGGCATCGCCATGGCAGACAAGGATGCGCGCCTTGACCGCGCCGGGTGCGGCCGGGCGGCCGGTTTCGAGAATGCCGTGGAAGCTGGCGGCGAGCACGATGTCCGCGCCGTCACGCGCGAGTTCCAGCGCGGCCTGACCGCCCATGCAGTAGCCGATGGCGGCGGCCTTGAGGCCTTGCGCTTCCGGTAGCCCGGTCAGCGTATCCAGCGCCGCCCGCAGCCGCGCACGGTAACCATCGACCGAGGCTCTGAGTACGCCTGCCAGCGCCATCGAATGCTCGAAATCGCGTACCGGCTCGCCGTAGAAATCGGCGACCAGCGCGAGGAAGCCAGCATCGGCCAGTATCTGCGCGCGGCGCGCCATCGGCTCGTTGGGGTTCATGATCGTGGGCAGGACAAGCACCGCGCCGCGCGGAGTGCCGACGGGGCGGGCAAGCCACCCCGTCAGCCGGGTATCACCATCCTGATAGGCCAGATGTTCCAACGGGCCTACTCCGGCAGGAAGTCCGGCACCGAGAGATAGCGCTCGCCGGTATCGTAGTTGAAGCCGAGGACGCGGCTGCCGGCGGCCAGGTCCGGCAGCTTCTGGGCGATGGCGGCAAGCGTGGCGCCCGAGCTGATGCCGACGAGCATGCCTTCCTCGCGTGCGGCGCGGCGGGCCCATTCCTTGGCGTCCGCCGGATCGACCTGGATCGCGCCGTCGATGGCCTGGGTATGGAGGTTGCCCGGGATGAACCCGGCGCCGATGCCCTGGATCGGGTGCGGGGCAGGCTGGCCGCCCGAGATCACCGGCGAGAGCGTCGGTTCGACCGCCCAGGCCTTCATGGTGGGCCAGTGGCCCTTGAGCATTTCAGCGCAGCCGGTGAGGTGCCCGCCAGTGCCCACGCCGGTGATCAGCGCGTCGATGGGGGCAGCGGCAAAGTCGGCGAGGATTTCCGCAGCAGTGGTCCGCACGTGAACGGCGACGTTGGCCGGATTGTCGAACTGCGCGGGCATCCATGCGCCCGGCGTCTCGTCGACGATCTCCAGCGCGCGGGCGATGGCGCCCTTCATGCCCTTCTCGCGCGGGGTGAGGTCGAATGTCGCGCCATAGGCCAGCATCAGCCGCCGCCGCTCGATCGACATCGATTCGGGCATGACGAGGATCAGCTTGTAGCCCTTGACCGCCGCGACCATGGCAAGGCCGATGCCGGTGTTGCCCGAAGTCGGCTCGACGATGGTGCCGCCGGGCTTGAGGCTGCCGTCAGCCTCCGCCGCCTCGATCATCGCGAGGGCGATGCGGTCCTTGATCGAGCCGCCGGGATTGGTGCGTTCGCTCTTCACCCATACCTCGTGGTCGGGAAACAGGCGGGAGAGGCGAATGTGCGGGGTATTGCCGATGGTGGCGAGGATATTGGCCGCCTTCATGTCGCATGCTCCTTCTGGTGAAGTGTCTTGTCTGCAAACGTGCGGACCAGCCTGAGCTCGGGGAACCAGACCGCCCACAGCGCGGTAATGACTATCGCACCGACGCCGCCGAATACAACCGCGCCGGTTGCGCCGAGGAGCGCGGCTGCCACGCCGGACTGCATTTCGCCCAGTTCGTTCGAGGCCGAGATCGCAAGGCCCGAGATCGCCGAGACGCGGCCGCGCACCCCGTCAGGCGTGTGCAGCTGGACCAGCGTGTTGCGGATGAACACCGAGACCATGTCCGCCGCACCGAGCGAGGCCAGCATGAGGAGCGAGAAGAAGTAGTCGCGGCTCAAGCCGAAGCCGATGGTCGCCGCGCCGTAGATGGCAACCGCGAACAGCATCTTCGCGCCGACCCTGCTTTCGATGGGCCTCCGCGCCAGCAGCAGCGCGACCACGACCGCGCCAGCACCCGGTGCCGCGCGCATGATGCCAAGGCCGTTGGCGCCGACGTGATGCCCGCCGATCATCAGGATATCGCGGGCATAGACCGGCAGCAGCGCCGTCGCGCCGCCGAGCAGAACGGCAAAGAGATCGAGCGTGACGCAGCCGAACAGGAAGCGGTCATGCCACACGAAGGTCAGCCCGCCGACGATCTGCGACAGCGGATGCGCGCGCTTGTTCTCGTCTGGCGGGGGGAGGGGACGGATGCGGAAAACCGAGATCGTGGCAAGGCCCAGCAGCAGGGTCGAAATGGCATAGGGCAGCGCGGGGGCCTGTGCGAAGAGCAGGCCGGCAATCGCCGGGCCACCGACCGAACCGGTCTGCCACGCCATCGAATTGATCGCCACCGCGCGCGGCATCAGGCGGACGGGCACGACATTGGGGGCGATCGAGGCCATGGCAGGCCCGATGAACACGCGCGCGGTGCCGTGCAGCGCGCCGAGCGCGAAGAGCAGCGGCAGATTGAGGTGGCCCGCAATGGTCGCCAGCATCAGCACAAGCGCGACGACCATGTCGATCCCGACGGCGGAGCCCGCGACGATCCGCCGGTCGTACCGGTCAGCAATCAGGCCCGCCACCGGGGTCAGCAGCAGCACGGGCAGGAACTGCGCCAAGCCGAGCAGGCCCAGCTGAAACGCCGCGGTGCCGATGCTCATGCCATATTGGCTGCGCGCCACGTCATAGAGCTGGTAGCCCAGCACCACCACCATCCCGGTCGTGGCGAAGACCGAGAGGAACCGCGCCAGCCAGAAGCGGCGGTAGTCCGGGATGTCGAGCGGCGAGCGCGGATCGTCTGCTGGCAAGGTCACGCCGTCCGAATGGCAGCGCGGCGCGCCCTTGCCAAGCAAGCAAAACTAAGGCGCGGTTTAAATCTTCAGTGAGAGCGTGATCCGCACATTGCGACCGGCGATCGGAACGAAGTCCCGCGTCTCCGATGTGGCAAGGCGGCCATTGACATCGAGCAGGTTGTCACCGGAGAGGATGAAGGAGGCCGGACTGTTCTTGCCGCCGGGCCGCCAGGTGACGCTGGCGTTGAGCAGGGTGAAGGCGTCGACCGGGTTCTCGTTGGAGGCGACGCGGTCCTGCCGGGCGTTGTAGACCGCCTCCACATTCGCGCCAAACCGCTCGGCTTCGTAGCTCAGGCCACCGCGCACGCGCAGGGGCGGGATGCGGGGGGCAGGCCCGACATCGATGATCCTGGCATGGACGTAGTCGACCGCGCCTTCGACCGAGAGCGCACTGCCATCGGCCCAGCGGATAGCCTTCCATGCGCCTTCCGCTTCGATACCGCGGAACCGGGCGTCGCCCTGGATGAACTGGAAGGCGGGCACGTCCTCGATCCGGGTTCCGGTCGGCACGGGGGCAATGAAGTTGTCGAAGTTGGTGGCATAGGCGGTCACGGCACCGGCGAAGCGGTCGCTGTGGTAGCGCAGCCCGATCTCGAGCGTGTTGCTGCGTTCGATCCGGAACGCGGGATTGCCCTGCTCGTAGGACTGCGTCGCCTCGTGCACCCCGTTGATGTACAGTTCCTCAGGGCTCGGTGCGCGCTCGCCGTGGGTTGCCGAGAGGCTCACCGTCAGGCTTTCGACCGGATGCCAGGCGAAACCGGCGCCGGCGGCGAAGAGATTGAAGCTGCGGCTCTGCGCTTCCTTGGGCACGATGCTGACGTGTTCGAAGCGGCCGCTGCCTTCGAGATCGAACGTGCCGAGGCTGAGCTGCTGCCGTGTGAAGACGGCAAATCGCTCGGTGACCGAATTGGGGACCAGCGGCTCGCCGTCGATGCGGAAATTGCGGGTGCCGAACTGGATGCCGCTTTCGCCGCGCCAGCCGCCGCGCTTGGCCTGGGTGAGGGTCAGCCGCGATTCGATGCCCTTGTTGTAGAAGCGCGCCTCGGCCTCGCCGCCGACGATTTCGGCGTGAGTATAGTCGCCGAACGAGCCACGGAAATCGAGGCGATCGAAGAACCCGCCAAGATTGACGCTGCCGTGAAGATCGACGCGGGTCTGACGGAGCGCGATCGAGACGGCTTCGGGATCGGTCGAGGGGCGGAGCGGGATGCCGTAGTCGCTGGTCAGGCGCTGCACGGCGATGCCCAGCGAGCCGCCGCTGTCGATGAACGCGAGGCCGCCACTGACGGTGGTGCCGCGCGCCCACGAATTGGCGAGGCGTCCGCGCGCATTCACCTGCGACGTGAGGATGTCCGCCGCGTCCTGATCACCGCCGGCGGCAAGATCGGCTGCTTCGGCGAGCGAACGGGTACGCAGCGCGTCGGACACCACATTGCCGCCGATCCTCACATCGCTCGCGCGGTTGTAGGACGCATCGAAGTGGGCGGCCAGACGCGGCGCGAGCGCCACGTCGACCGTGCCGGCAAGGTTTACCGAATCGGCTGCGCTGCCATAACCGGCAACCGCTTCGGCACTGATCGGCTTGTCCGGCATGCGCCGCGGGATGCGCCGCTCGAGCGCGTTGACGGCGCCGCCCGCCGGGTCAGCGGCGTAGAGCAGCACAGCCGGTCCGTGGAGCACATCGATCTGTTCGACATTGAGCGAGTCGATGGCGACGCCGTGGTCGACAGAGACCGAAGACGCGTCGAGCGAGCCGATACCGTCGGTCAGGATCTGCACGCGCGGGCCATCGAAGCCGCGCAGGACAGGCCGCGAGGCGCCGGGGGCGAAGCCGGTGGTGGAAACGCCGGGCAGGTGGGCCAGCAAGGTACCGATCTGCGCGGCGGCGTGGCGGGCGAGTTCGTCGCCGTTGATGACCACCGGCGCGACGATTGAGTCGCGGTCGCCCGAGATCAGGCGGCCGGTGACGACAATGGGCGTGTGCCCGGCATCGTCGGGCTGTCCGGTGTTGACCTCGCCGCCGTGTTCGTGGGTCGAGGCCTGCTGCGGCGCGCCACCGGCCGAGTCATCGGTCGCGGCCATGGCGGGGGTGATGGAAGCAAGCGCCAGCGCGCCGAAAGCTGTGCCGGCAAGAATCTTGGACATGGACATCGAGTGCACCCGTTATGGACTGTCGGGCGCTGCTTTAGCGTGATGATATAATATCACAAGCGTAAATCGACAAAGAATGCCGCTTTGCCGCATGGCCGTTGCTGCATTGCATCAACGGCTGCGGTGGAGCCTCGGATTGGGTTGCAACGACTTGATCATCATGAGGAAGTCGTCACCCCGGATGATGCGCTCGAACTGGAATCCGGCGCGGGTGCCGTCGCTCCAGACAAGGAACGCCTCGATCCGGCCGATGTGATGCAAGCGGATGGTGATTCGTTCGCCCCGCTGCAGCGCGACTTCGCCCTTCACCATGAATCCGGTGGTCGAGATGTTGATGACATGCAGCATCACGTCGCCCAAACGGCGGTGTTCGCCGATCAGAGGCAAGTCGACCGGATGGCGGGTGGAAAGCCGCTGATCGGTGACGGAAAGCTGTGCGCCGCTGGCCATGGGTCCTCCTAATGCTGGGCAAGCACCAGAGCTTTGGCGACAATTGGCTGATATTTCGTAAAGGCCCGGCACCGTTCTGCCGCTTTACGGCAAGGACTTGCCGGTTAACGGCTGGTCTTTGCCGTCAGGCGGGGCGCAGGACGCCGTGTTTCTTCTTGCCGGAGGAAACACGGACTTCGCCGCCGCCGAGCGTGATGACATGTGCTTCGTCGGTTACCGCCTCGCCTTCCACGCGCGCGCCGCCACCGGCGATCAGGCGCTTGGCCTCGCCCCGGCTGGCTGCGAAACCGAGGCCGATCAGCGCGTCGATCAGGCCAACGCTGTCCGCCGCAACGTCCAGCGAGGGCAGGTCCTGCCCGACGCCGCCACCCGCGAAGGTGGCCGCTGCTGTCGCTTCCGCTGCCGCCGCCGCTTCGGCCCCGCGAACGAGCTTGGTGACTTCGTTCGCCAGCACGACCTTGGCCGCGTTGATCTCGCTCCCGCCGAGCGATTCGAGGCGGGCGATCTCGTCGAGCGGGAGATCGGTAAACAGGCGCAGGAAGCGGCCGACATCGCGGTCGTCGACATTGCGCCAATACTGCCAGAAGTCCCAGGCGGGCAGCGCATCTTCATTGAGCCAGACAGCACCGGCGGCCGTCTTGCCCATCTTCGCGCCGTCTGCCGTGGTCAGCAGCGGGGTGGTAAGGCCGTAGACCTCGTTCCCGTCCTTGCGGCGGGCGAGCTCGATGCCGTTGACGATATTGCCCCACTGGTCCGAGCCGCCCATCTGCAGCCGCACGCCGTCATGCAGCGCAAGATGGCGGAAATCGTAGCCCTGCAGGATCATGTAGTTGAATTCGAGGAACGTCATCGGCTGCTCGCGGTCGAGCCGCAGCTTCACCGAATCGAAAGTGAGCATGCGATTGACGGTGAAGTGCGTGCCGACTTCTTGCAGCAGCTCGATATAGCCGAGCTTGCCCAGCCAATCATGGTTGTTGACCATGACTGCGTCGGTCGGCCCATCGCCGAATGTCAGCAGGCGGGCGAAGACCTGGCGGATCGAGGCAATGTTGTCCTCGATGGTCTGGTCCGACAGCATCTTGCGGCTCTCGTCGCGCCCGGTCGGGTCGCCGATCCGCGTGGTGCCGCCACCCATGAGCACGACCGGCTTGTGCCCGGTCTGCTGCAGGCGGCGCAGCATCATGATCTGCACCAGGCTGCCGATGTGCAGCGATGGCGCGGTCGCGTCGAAGCCGATATAGCCCGGCACGATCTGCTTCGCCGCAAGCGCATCGAGGCCTTCGGCATCGGTGAGCTGGTGGATATAGCCGCGCTCGCTGAGCAGGCGAAGGAGGGAAGAGGTGTAGGCAGAGGTGTGCTGGGTCATGATGGCGCGGCGCCTAGCACGAAAGTTCGGGGCTTGGAAACGTTCGACCTGACCGCGCATCCGGCATTTCCGGCCAGACTTGTGACGGGCGTTGCCGCGCGCATCCTGTCGTTGGACGGCAACTGGCTCACAATGCGTTGGAAGGTGGAAGGGGCGCAGGAACTGGTCCTGCCGCCGTTTGCCGGACGGGCCCGGACGGACGGGCTGTGGCAGACGACGTGCTTCGAGCTCTTCGTGAAGGACGGGGAGGGGTATGCGGAGTTCAATCTTTCCCCGTCCGAACGCTGGGCTGCCTATGATTTCACCGGCTACCGCGCCGGCATGGCCGAGCGGGCGATGGAGCGCGCGCCGGTCTGCACGCCCCGGCGTGGCCAGTCGGTGCTGATCTTCGATGCGGCGATCCCGGCGAGCGCGCTTCCGCCGCTGCCTTGGGACTATGGTCTGACGGCCGTGATCGAGGAGGACGGCGGGCACAAGTCGTACTGGGCCATCGCGCATCCGCCGGAGAGGCCGGACTTCCATGATCCGGCTTGCTTCGCCGGGCGGCTTGCGGCACCGGTCCGCCCATGAAATTCGGTATCGATCGCCTGCTCGCCGACCCGGCGCTGCGTGCTCCGCTGGAGGGCAAGCGCGTGGCCCTCGTCGCCCATCCCGCTTCGGTGACGGAAGGGCTGGTCCATTCGCTGGACGCCCTGGCGGCTTGCCCGGGGATCACGCTCACCGCCGCCTTCGGGCCGCAGCATGGCCTGCGCGGCGACAAGCAGGACAACATGGTCGAGACCGAGGATTTCATCGACCCGGCGCTCGGGATCCCGGTGTTCAGCCTCTATGGCGAAGTGCGGCGGCCCACCGCGCGGATGATGGACAGCGCCGATGTGTTCCTGTTCGACCTGCAGGATCTCGGCTGCCGGATCTACACATTCGTGACCACGCTGCTCTATTTGCTCGAGGCCGCAAGCGGCACCGGCAAGGTGGTCTGGGTGCTCGACAGGCCCAACCCCGCTGGCCGCCCGGTGGAAGGCACGACCTTGCTGGCCGGATGGGAGAGCTTTGTCGGCGCGGGGCCGATGCCGATGCGGCACGGGATGACCTTGGGCGAGATGGGCCGCTGGTTTGTTGACCACTTCAAGCTCGATGTGGATTACCGCGTGGTGGCGATGGAGGGCTGGGAGCCGGAAGGCCCCGGATTTGGATGGCCGCTGAACCGCATCTGGATCAATCCCTCGCCCAATGCGGCGAGCCTCAACATGGCGCGGGCCTATGCGGGCACGGTGATGATCGAGGGCGCGACGGTATCGGAAGGGCGCGGCACGACGCGGCCGCTCGAAGTGCTGTTCGGCGCGCCGGATGTGGATGCCAAGGCGGTGCTGGCAGAAATGCGGGCCTTTGCCCCCGAATGGCTTGCAGGCTGTGCTTTGCGCGAATGCTGGTTCGAGCCGACGTTCCACAAGCATGTCGGCAAGCTGTGCAATGCGCTGATGGTCCATGCCGATGGCGGCTTCTACGATCACCACGCGTTCAAGCCGTGGCGGCTGCAGGCGCTGGCGTTCAAGACAATCCGGCGGCTTTATCCCGATTATCCGCTTTGGCGCGATTTCCCCTATGAGTACGTTACCGACAAGCTGGCGATCGATGTGATCAACGGCGGGCCGGGGCTGCGCGAGTGGGTTGATAATCCGGCAAGCACTGCGGTCGATCTGGAAGCGCTGGCCGGGCCAGATGAAGCGGCGTGGCGCGACGTGCGGGCGCCGTTCCTGCTCTATTGAAGCCGTTCAACTCGCATCGTGGAAGATGATCCCCAGCGTCTGGCGTTCGCCTGACAGCACCGTGCTTACCCCGTGACGCATCGCGGACTTCGACCAGCCGCCTGAGGCCATGCGCGGTTTGTCGCGGACCGGGACGATGGCGATCTGGCCTTGGCGGATGGGAACGACCTCGACGCGGCTCTGCATCCGGGGGCGGTTTTCGACCAGGGTCAGCGCGCCGCCGGTGTAGCTGTTGTCCGGGCTCAGCATGACGACGGCCTGCAAGGGGAAGTGGATCGGCCCGTAGAGGTCCTGGTGCAGGCAGTTATAGTCGCCCGCGCGGTAGCGCAGCAGCAGCGGGGTGGGGCGCGGCTGGCCGAAGGCGTGGCACCGGTCGATCAGCGCCGCGTGACTCTCGGGCCAGATGTCTGACTGGCCGAGGCGCTCCGACCACAGGTTGGCAATGCGCGCGAGCGGCGGGTAGAGCGCGGTCCGCAGCGCCTGCACCGTATCGGGCAACGGGTAGGCGAAGTAGCGGTACTCGCCCTTGCCGAAGCCGTGGCGGGCCATGGTGACGGTGGAGCGGAAGCGTGTGTCCTCCGCATAGAGCGCAGCGAGTGCGGCGCAGGCGTCTGCATCGAGCAGGCGCGGTGTGAGCGCGTAGCCGAGGGTGTCGAGGCTTTGCGACAGGGCATTCCAGTCGAGCGCGGCGATAGCTTGGGATACAGATTCCATTGCTAGCGTCCGCGCTCGTGGTGTAATTTCCGGTGTAGGCGATGGTGTATTCCGGG
>NZ_LJHZ01000063.1:0-10720 GCF_001296055.1 Novosphingobium sp. AAP93 | reverse complement strand
ACACATCGCGGGGTGGAGCAGTCCGGTAGCTCGTCAGGCTCATAACCTGAAGGTCGTAGGTTCAAATCCTACCCCCGCAACCACACAGCATAACACACACGCCGCTCCACACACGCCCGGTAAGCGCTGTTCTGACCCCACCTTGCGCGGCTGCCAGATTGCGGCAGACCGTCGAGGTGATGGAAGATGAGGCGCTAAGGACCGCACTGGACACCCGCACTGGAGTTGGTCCGGAGTTGGTGAGTCGGGCGGAGCTGCTTGGCCCGATGGTGGGGCGCCGTCGTTCGTGGAGCCTGGAGCAGAAGCTGGCGATTGTCGCGGAAGCGCAGCATTGCGATAATCTGACGGCACTTGCTCGTCGGTACGATATCCGGACTTCGCAGCTTTACACCTGGCGGCGTGAGCTCCGGTACGCATTGGAAGTGCAGAATGGCTCGAGAGAGCCTGAGCCGATGTTCGTTCCGGCAGTCTCTCGGCAGTCTGCGCAGGACGATGTTGTGATCGAGGTCGAGGTTGGCGGAGCTGTCGTCAGGATCTCGCGGACCGCCCAGGCCGATCTAGCCGCCGCGGTCGTGCAAGCGCTTCAGGTAGTTCGGTGATCGGACCAGGCTCCAACGCGCGCGTGATGGTAGCGACGCGCCCTGTCGATTTCCGCAAGGGCCCTGATGCGCTCGCCGCGTTGGTCGGCAAGGAGTACGGCGGCGATCCCTATTCGGGTGTGATCTACGTCTTCCGTGCGAAGCGGGCGGACCGGATCAAGCTGGTGTGGTGGGATGGCACTGGCCTGTGCCTGATGGCCAAGAAGCTTGAGCAGGGAGGCTCTCGCTGGCCGGCGATCCAGGACGGGGTGATGCGCCTGACGGCGGCACAACTAGGTGCCCTGCTGGAGGGCCTGGACTGGCGCCGGGTACATGGCGGACGTCGCCCGATTGCGCCGCAGATTGCCGGTTGACGGGGCTTTCCGCGAGTGATTCACTCCTTCCATGCTCATGGAAGCGGACCTTCCCGAAGACGTTGCAGCGCTCCGCGCGCTCGTCCTCGAACAGGCCCGCGAGCTCGACGCGCTGAAGGTTTTCCAGGCTGAGGTCGAACGCCTGAAGGCGATCATCGAGGCCCTGCAGCGGCATCGGTTCGGCCGCCGTTCCGAGCAACTCGATCCCGATCAGTTCGAGCTTGCCCTTGAGGAGGTCGAGACAGCTCTGGCCGAGGCCCAGCACGCCGTGACCAAGGCAAGCAAGACATCTGCGGATCGCCCGCGCAAGGCCAACCGCGGCTCGCTGCCTGCGCACTTGGAGCGGATCGAACAGATCATCGACGTCGAGGATAAGGCATGCCCATGCTGTGGCGGCGCCCTCCACCAGATCGGTGAAGACGTGGCCGAACGCCTCGACGTGGTGCCGACCACGTTCCGCGTGCTGGTCACTCGCCGCCTGTGCTATGGCTGCCGCTCCTGCGAAGGCGCGATGGTTCAGGCACCGGCCCCGGCACGGATCGTCGAGGGCGGCATCCCTACCGAAGCGCTGATCGCACAGGTCCTGGTCGCCAAGTACGCCGATCACCTACCATTGTACCGCCAAGCCCAGATCTACGCCCGGCAGGGCATCCAGCTCGATCGATCCACCTTGGCGGACTGGGTTGGGCGGGCAGCATGGTATCTGCGACCCTTGCGGGACCACATTCTCGAGCGATTGCGACGATCGGAGCGGTTGTTTGCCGACGAGACCACCGCACCGGTGCTCGATCCAGGGCGCGGGCGGACCAAGACCGGTCAGCTATGGGCTTACGCCCGTGACGACCGACCATGGGGCGGCGGCGATCCACCGATGGTGGCCTATGTCTATGCCGCCGATCGTAAAGGCGAACGCGCCGAGGCGCATCTTGGTGACTTCGCCGGCATCCTGCAGGTTGATGGCTATGGCGGCTACACCGCGCTCGCCAAGCGGCGGCAGCAGATCCAGCTCGCATTCTGCTGGTCACACGTGCGCAGGAAGTTCTACGAGCTGGCGGACAAGTCGCCGGTGGCAACCGAGGTGCTCCGCCGGATCGCCATGCTCTACGCGATCGAGGACGAGGTTCGCGGCACCTCGGCAGAGCAGCGCCGCGCCGTGCGCGCCGAACAGGCTCGCGTCATCGTCGATGATCTACAGGTTTACCTCGAGGCGCGCCTTCGCCAAGTCAGCGCCAAGAGCAAGCTCGCCGACGCCATCCGCTACGCACTGAGCCGCTGGGGCGGGCTGTCGCTGTTCCTCGACGACGGCCGTGTCGAGCTGGATTCCAACACCGTCGAGCGGTCGATCCGGCCCTTGGCACTCAATCGCAAGAATGCGCTCTTCGCAGGCTCTGACGAGGGCGGCGACAACTGGGCGGTGATCGCCACGCTCATCGAGAACTGCAAGATATCAGGCATCAACCCGCATGCCTGGTTGGCGGAAACCCTCACCAAGCTGGCTGCGGGTCACCCGGCCAACGCCGTCGGTGAGCTCATGCCGTGGACCGCCGTGGCCTGAGAACAGCGCTTACCACGCCCGTGCGCCTTTCTTGTGTCCAACGCAGACGCAGTTAGACCTATGTGGGATGCGAGCGCCCGCTTGATCTGACCTATCACTTCCAATATCCATGAAATATGGAATCGAAACTCGCCGTCTCGGCCCTTGCCGCGCTAGCGCATGAGGGACGCTTGGCCGCCTTCCGCCTGCTGGTGAAGGCGGGCAGGGAAGGTATGGCAGCAGGCGTGTTGGCGAAGGCGCTTGGCGTGCTGCCAAACACGCTGTCCGCCAACCTAACCATCCTGAGCCATGCCGGACTGGTCGAGAATCGCCGGGCCGGAAAGTCGATCATCTACACCGTCCGCTATGCGGAAATGACTGCACTGCTGCAGTTCCTGATGGAGGATTGCTGCGCCGGCTCCTCCGATATCTGTGCGCCGCTGGTGGACATTGCCCTGAGTTGCGGCTGCGAAGAGGAAGCCACTATCCATGCCTGACAGTTTCCCCGGCGTGCTGGTGCTGTGCACCGGCAATTCCGCGCGTTCCATCCTCGGCGAGGCCATGCTCGCAACACTCGGCGCCGGCAGGCTCCGCGCTTACAGCGCAGGCAGCAAGCCCAAGGGCGTGCCGCACCCCGGCGCGTTGCGACTGCTGGCGCGGCGTGGGATCGATACCGCTGCGTTCTCGTCGAAGAGCTGGAACACATTCACCGCGCCCGGTGCGCCGCGGATCGACGTGGCCATTACCGTTTGCGATAATGCCGCGCAGGAAAGCTGTCCGGTGTTCATCGGCGCGCCGGTCAAGGGTCACTGGGGCCTGCCCGACCCAGCTGACGTGCACGGCACCGACGCCGATGTCGACGCTGCGTTCGAGGCAACGTGGCAGGCCCTCGAGGTGCGCGTGCATAGGCTGCTGGCCGCCCGCTTCGAGGACATGACGCAAGCCAAGCTTGCAGAGTTCCTGTCGGCAATCGGCCAGATGGACAGCGCGGCATGAGCCGTGACGTCTGGGCCGAGGCGATCGGCAGTTTCTTCCTGTTCTGCACGGTCATCGGCTCGGGCATCATGGCCGACCGGCTCGCGGGCGGGAACACGGCGGTTGCCTTGCTCGGCAACACCGCCGCGACCGGAGCCATGCTGTACGTGCTGATCACGATGCTCGGGCCGCTTTCGGGCGCGCACTTCAATCCGGCAGTAACGATGGTCTTCCGCCTTCGCGGTGATCTCTCGACAGGCACGGCGCTTCGGTTGGTCGCCGGTCAGCTCGCTGGCGGTATCCTCGGCGTCTGGGCGGCGCACTTCATGTTCGCCGAACCGATCCTCCAGCTATCGACCAAGGTCCGCACCGGGACTGGTCAATGGGCAGGCGAGTTCATCGCCACCTTCGGCCTCGTCTTCGTTATCCTCGGCACGATCCGGCACCGCCCGCAAGCCGTTCCCGCCAGCGTCGCGCTCTACATCGTCGCGGCATACTGGTTCACTTCGTCGACCAGCTTTGCGAACCCGGCGATCACCTTGGCGCGCGCGCTGTCGGATACGTTCGCCGGTATTGCGCCTGCGGATGTACCCCCGTTCATTGCCGCGCAGGCTGCCGGGGCACTCGCGGCGCTTGTCGCGGGCAGCATGATCTTCGCGCAGGAAGACTCCCCACCATGACGGCCACGCCATTCACCCGGCTGCGGCACTTGTCCGAGCCCACGCATCTGCCGGCGCTGCAGCCTGCCTATGTCCATCAGCGTCCCGCGCAAGGCCTGGGCGAACTCGATCCGCCGCCGCGCATTCTTCTGCTTTATGGCAGCCTTCGCGAGCGGTCGTACTCGCGCCTGGTTGTGGAAGAGGCGGCCCGATTGCTCCAGTTCTTCGGCTGCGAGACACGCATCTTCGATCCTTCCGATCTGCCTTTGCCGGATCAGGTCAGCGGTGACGATCACCCCGCGGTCCATGAACTGCGCGAACATTCGCTGTGGTCGGAAGGACAGGTCTGGTGCAGCCCCGAGCGGCATGGCCAGATCACCGGGATCATGAAGACCCAGATCGACCACTTGCCGCTCGCTTACAAAGGTCTGCGCCCGACGCAGGGCCGAACGCTGGCGGTGATGCAGGTCAGCGCGGGGTCGCAGTCGTTCAATTCGGTGAACACCCTGCGCATCCTTGGGCGCTGGATGCGGATGTTCACGATCCCCAACCAGTCGAGCGTCGCCAAGGCCTACGACGAATTCGATGCGGCAGGCCGGATGAAACCATCATCCTACTACGACCGCATCGTCGATGTTTGCGAGGAACTGGTGCGCTTTACAGTCCTGCTGCGGCCGCACGGTGAGCGACTGATCGATCGCTATTCAGAACGGGTCGGCATGGGGCGACCCGTCAACTTGGCAGACGGCAGCCTTTAGATGTTTGGTCCCAAGATTTGAGGATGGTGCGAACTTGATGTGAAGCGGTGCGCTGCATTTGTCCGGCAGTTGCGGATGAACTCGTGTGGGGTGAGGCCCTCGCTCTCCATTACCGCGAGGCATTCATGGGCGACCTGCTCGAAGCTGTTCTCTGAATTGAATTTGGCAGCCGCCTTCTCTCGTTTCCACTCTAGTGGCGGGTCCACGACTTGCTCGATCTGGGCGCGTGCGGCGTCACGGCGCTTTCTGGCGTCAGCGAGAGAGACGGCTGTCGTCGGGCAAAGCGATCGGGCACCTCCGACCACGCTGCGAACAAACTGCACCGGCGCGTCAGAACGCGACCGAGACCCCGATGCCCCCGGAATGGGTGATGTAGCCGGTGCCGAAGCGCCCGTCATATCCGAAGCTGACAGCCGCGGCGGAACTCAGCGGAACACTGAGGCGCGCGTTGAGCAGCGCGGTGTCGGGTTCGGATGCGCGCGTCATGGTCAGGTTGCGCGCCGGATACCTTCCTGCAAGGCATGGGACATCGCGCTGGTTGTCGGCGCTCCCTACAACAGCGGCATTCTGGCGGGCCGGACGCGCACACCGGGAGCCGCGCGCTATGATTGCGCGCCGGCACCCCAGCACTTGCTGGACAAAGTGCAGTGCATCGAGGCGGTCGCCTCGCGGCATGGGGCCACCTGCCGGCAGCGGCGCTGGCCTTTGTGCTGGCGCATCCCTAGGTGGTCATCGCTCGAAACGCGCGAATCTCTGCGTCCTTCAGAGGCATCTGGGGGCATGGCCTTTCGTCAAAGCGATGCCGAATGCCTGAAGTGCCCCAACGATGCCCCCAATTCTCGCGGGTTGTGGGGGAATGCCAGAAACCGTCCAGCGACAACACGGGACAATAAACGCCAGAATTCTGGAGGTTCGGCGAGCCCCGAGGGGCAATCTGATACAGGAAAATGGTGCAGAAGAGGACCCGCATCAAGAAAATTTTTATAATTATATCATGACTTTAACTGATGTGATGTGCAGCGAGGCCCGCAAAAAGGCCCGACTGGAAAACTAAGCTATTGGTTCGATGCCTTTTTAGGGACTCGAATTTCGCAAAAACGGCGGAATTGCTGGGCTTCAATTACCAAAACAAAAGCGGAATTCGGGCCTGTCTCACAGCGAAAAAAGCTTCGTCTGATCGCTGTCAGCTATCGTGCCGGATGGGCATAGTCTAGCACAAGCAACTTGAAAGCGTCTGCCTTACTCCCAGCCTTCAACGGCGGCTTGAACTGGTTTATCCGATCCCGAACTCGAATGGCTTGACGGGCGCCTTCTCCAGCTCGGGCGGCTGCTTGACGACCTCACCGAGTGCCTGCAGCGCGGACGTCTTCTCGCCTGTCTGAAGCTCCAGCTTGGCTCTGGCCTTGTCGGTCTTGTCGACAAAGATGGTGAGGTCATCGCGCACGCGCGTGACCGAGACGAGGAAACTCTGCCGGGTGAGCAGTTTGGTGTCGCGCGATTCCATTACGACGATGGCGCGGTCTGCGGTCATGCCCTGTGCCATGTGAGCATTGTAGGCATAGGCGAGGTCGATGCGGACCAGCATGGGGTCGTTGGCCGATAGCGCCAGTTTCATTCCCGCCGAGGTTTCGATTTGGACCTGGCGCTTGTCGATCGCAGTGATCCTGGCACGGTCGGCGTTGAGCAGCCCCCGCTCGTGGTCGTTCGCTGTCCAGCGGATCTGGTCGCCCGCGTAGATCGTGCGCTGCTTCTGATCGTAGAGCGCGAGCCGACCACCTGCTGCGCCTCTCGCGTCCGGCCGCACCCGATCGGGCGAGAACCTATGCGCCTTGCCTTGCTCGTCAAGAAGCTCAACCCGCCCGTTTTGATCGACCTCGGTAACCGTGTACCTGCCGGCACCAAGCCGCTGCTCGCGGATCGAACGGCCAAGCTCAAGCACGCGGCCGGGCAGGTAATGGTGGTCGTAGCGCAGTTCCTCGTTGGTCAGGTTCACCCGGTCGAGCACCTGGAGCTCCAGGCTCTGCTGCCCAAGCTCGCCGCGCATTTGGAGCCCTTCCTGCACGCTGGTGTTGACCGCTTCGCGCAGACGGCGACCCGAGGCGAAGATCATGGTCCGGTCGCGTTCGGACCGGGGGAGAGACAGCCACTGCTTCGTCGCCTGCTCAACCACAGTGCCCTCGGCTTCGATCACCTTGCCGCCCAGCAGCTGAAAGGCTGCTCTAACATCCCCGGCCTGAGCCGCCGCCGCGACGCCGCGAACCGTGTCATCGCGCGCCCGAACATTGCTGTCCATGCGGGCTGTCTGGATCCTGGCATCCTGGACGAGCGCAAAGGGCTTGCCGGCATCAACCGCGCCGAGCTGGCGAGCATCACCCACGAATACGAGCCGCGCCACATTTTGCCGGTTCGCAATCTCGATGAGCTTTAGCTGATCGGTATTGGCCAGCATCGAGGCCTCATCGACAATCAGGACCGAGCCCTTGAGGCTCTCAGGAACGGGGGCCCTGGCGTCTGTTCCATAGGCTTTGATAAAGCGGGCAACCGTCATTGACGGGATGCCGGTATCGCGTTCCAGCATGCGCACAAGCGTGTTTTGCACCGCCAGCCCGATGACCTTGTGTCCCTGCGCCTCGAACAACCGCGCGGCAGGGGCAAGCACGCTGGACTTGCCGGCACCGGCAACGCCCTGGATCGCGACGATCCTGTCCTGCGACGCAAACATCATCCGACCAGCCGCCTCCTGCCCGGCGTTCAGAGCATAACCGCTCCGGGCAGTTGCAAAGGCCTGAAGGCTCTCTGCGGCCATGGTGGCGGATAGTACAGGCTGAACTGCTCCGCGCCCTGCGTCCACGCCCGCGAGGATACGCCGCTCGGTATCGAGCGCCTGCGCCGTCGTGACCATGCCGGCGCGCTCGTCGACGCCGCGCTGAAGATTGCCCTTAGCGATCTGGCGTTCGACCGACTGCTCAACTTCCTTGATCGTCGTCGGCAGACCAAAATCAAGCGCCGCCTTGTAGACATCTGTCACCGAGAAGCCCGCCTCGCGCTGCTCGAGATGCCGGATCGCCGATGCAACAGCATGCGCAGCTGCAACCTCCGCTGGCGTCTTGTTGGGGAAGGTCTTTGGCAGATAGGGATCATCGGTGCGCAGCCCCAGTGAACTGGCAAAGCCGTTCGCCAACTCGCGCGCCTTAGCGACAATGGGCGCCACAACTTCCGCCATCCGTCCGCGCATGCCGGTCCCAATGCCAAGACGGGCGTTTGCTTCAGCCCGCACCGCATTGAGGTCCAGACCGACCGCAGCCGCAGTCTCTTTCCATCCCGCATAGAGCGCTGCGCGGTCCTCAACTGGTGCCTTGCTCTCACGTGTCATCAGTGTCGCTGCGTGGAAGGCTTCGGGGGAACGCGATGCCATGCCCGCGACCTTCTCGAGGATCTGCTGCCGCCGAGTGCTGAATGCCATGACCACGTTTCGCGCGATTCCGGCGGCTTCAAAGTTACCATGCTTCGACCGGTCGCCAATGCGGTAGCCGAGGGCTTCGACACCCATCCGGAAGTGCGCCATGGTCATAGTGTTGAGCAGCGTGTTGAGCGACCAAAGTTTGTCATTGCGCAGCGCTCGCCATCGCCATTGGTCAGCTGGGTCACGTTCGCCACGACGGCATGGAAGTGGCTCTGCGGCTCCTGCGCCCGGCTCGTGTCATGCTCGAACAGGCCGATCACGAGGTTGCCCGTCTGGACCAGACGCTGCCCCTTGCCGGTATCCACCTGCGCCTGCGCGGCGTTCTTTTCCGCCCAGGCCAGCGTAGCCTTCACCGCCTCGCCATAGGCCTCGATGATGCGCCGGTCGCCGCCGACCAGCGCGATCAGCGACCAGCTTTTGGGCATTGAGAAGGTGAGGTCGATCCCGGCGCGGTGGATACCTTCACGCCCCACGCGCGACCCATCGGGAAGCCTGCCCTGAAGCAATGCCTCGAAGGTCTTGGGATCGACCTTTCCGGTCAGGCCAAGCGCTTCGGCACCTTTGCCGAACCACTCACCCTGACCCTGTTCGCGGGTGTAGTAGTTGTCGGCGGCGAAGTAGCTGGCAGCCCCGCCAGCCGAGCGAACGGTCGCCACGGAAAGCATGGCTCATGCCTCCGGCTTGCGGCGTTTTCGCACCTGTCCCGGCTGCACCAGTGGCGGAGCAGGTGGCGGCGGGTTTTCATTCTCGGATTGGCTCGGCTTCTTCGCCTTACGCGGCCGCTTGCGCACCTCAAGAGTCGGGAGATCGGGCTCCTCTGCAGGTGGCAGTAGCATTGCTGGTTCGGGCTCCTCGACGTCCTGCCGATATGGTTCTGAAGACAGGTATGGATGCGATGCGTAAGGAACAGCGGCCTCATCGATCATCGGTCTCGCCCGGCGCGGCTCAGGCAGCGGCGGGTGCGAGGCGTCCCAAGCCGCATGCAAGCCGAGCCCGACCAGCGGCGGCGCCCATACGAGCAGCACGGCCCAGATGGTGCCGCACTCGATCCGCCACAGCAAAGCGCGCCAGCACTGCACGAACAGGTCGGCATGCACGATCGTGTGACGGGTCAGATTCCAGACCTTGTGCCCACTGGTAAAGGTCGTGATCGTGTCGGCACCGCCGAAGACCGTGAGCATGACCACAGCCTCGGCGTGGGCCATGCCGAGGTTGTAGGTACTTGGGTTCAGGTGCCTCACCATTTGGTGAGAGATGCACAGATAGAGCAGCAGAATGACCACCAGAACGGCAAGCTTTCCACCGATCAGACGGGGGAGATAGAACTCCGGTTCGTCCCAGGTTCCGTAGCCATATTCGAACCTAGTCCGCATGGCGGCTCTCCTCGAAAACCTCGCGGTGCCACTCGGCAACAACGCGATCGCGAAGCTGTCGGTCGTGCGCTGCCAGCAGCGCGTTCACGGCCTTCACCAGGAACACGATGTTGCGCTCAAGGTCACCGGGATTGAGGATCGATGAGGCTTCGATTTCGGCAACGACCAGGCGGCGCAAGAGACCCGTCACGGTCATGTGCCGGCCCTGGGCAAGGTTGCCAAAAGCTGCGAAAATCTCAGGGGTTACATAGCAGGCAAGATGATATCGGCGAGACATTTGGGCGTTCTCCATGCCCAGAGTGTTTCACCCTCCACGAAAGAACATACAAAGAACATAAGAGTCGAGCAAGCGAAAATCCTGTTTGTTGCCAGTGCGTTGGTATCATGGTCAGCAGCGGTGACCATGATGACCAGCGGTCAGTTTTGGCGCACATGATGAACCCACGGATAGTTTATATATTTCAATGCAATAACCTTCCCGGTGAGGGGTAAGATGTGCTCACTTCCCCCTTCCTATCGGTATGGTCCCATATGCCTGGAATGTGGACAAAACGGTATCAGGAAAGCAGGTCCAGCGGGACCGCGGGTTGCCCTCAGGCGCTGGCCTGCAAGTGCGAGAATCGGACTAGAAGGATCCAATCCCGGCGGCGCGCGGGGCTCGATGCCCCCGCGCTGCCGTTTGCTTCCCAGGCACAAAGAAGGCCCCGGCAGATTGCTCTGCCGGGGCCTTGCTCGAGTGGAGTTTGAGCCCTCAGTCTTCGTCGATGTCGGGAGCGCTATCGCTGGAGGTTCCGTGGCCCTTGGTGAGGAAATCGACCTTGTCGGCGATGATCTCGCAGCCGTAGCGCTTGGTGCCGTCCTGGTCTTCCCACTGGGTGTAGTGGATGCGACCCTCGACCGTGACCAGCTGCCCCTTGCTGCAGAACTTGGCGACGTTCTGGCCCAGGCCGTTGAAGCAGGTGATCCGGTGGAACTCGCTGTCCTTGGCGGTGTAGCCGTTCTCGTC
>NZ_LJHZ01000062.1:0-3894 GCF_001296055.1 Novosphingobium sp. AAP93 | reverse complement strand
CTGTGTAAACATTGTGCTACGGGGTGTCTGGCGTTGTAATACAAGGTGATGCGGCGTGGGTAAGCCGAGCCGGATCAATGGGTTGTCTGTATTACATTGTAAGACGCAGGTGGGCTGGCTGTCCCTGGCGTCGCGCTGATCCTGAACCGCTTATAGAGCTGCAGAAACGGCTCCGCCACCGGGCGCGGCGTGTGCCGTCCCGCAGGTGTTCCTGTGCCGCCAGTGCTGCGTGAGAGCGGCTGGACACCCTGATTTACCGCTGGCGGTGAGGGTGTGAATGTGATTCCATCGTTTTTAGCGATGGAGGCGTATGTGTCTGTGCAGCGTGGCTTTTTCGATCTGGATGAGCGGTATGCGGCGCTGTCGGCGGCGGTCGATCCGCTAGAAAAGCTCGGGGCGCTGATCGACTTTGAGATATTTCGCCCCGCGCTGGATGCGGCCCTGCAGCGATCTGACGGCAGCAAGGGCGGCCGGCCGCCGCTGGACGCAGTGATGATGTTCAAGACGCTGATCCTGCAGACGCTCTACGGCCTGTCGGATGCGCAAGCCGAGTTCCAGATTCTCGACCGGCGCAGCTTCGGGCGCTTCCTCGGTCTCGACGATGGCGACAACACGCCCGACGAGACGACGATCTGGCGGTTCCGCGAGGCCCTGGTGCGCGCCAATGCCATTGATGCCTTGTTTGCCCGCTTCGACGCCCACCTCAGAGGTCTGGGCTATCTGGCCATGGGTGGGCAGATCGTCGATGCCAGCATCATAGCCGCTCCGCGTCAGCGCATGACCGACGAGGAGCGCGCTCTCGTCAAGGGCGGCGGCATCCCGGAAGACTGGGCCGCCAAGCCGGCAAAGCTCGCGCAGAAGGATCGCGACGCGCGCTGGACGCTCAAGCGCGGGCGCCGCAAGAAAGGCCCCGATGGCAAACTCTTGGCCGAGATCGCCACGCCCATATTTGGCTATAAATCGCACATCGGCATCGACCAGCGGCACGGCTTCATCCGCACTTGGAGCACCAGTGATGCCGCCCGCTACGATGGCCGCGAACTGCCGAACCTGATCGATCCGGCCAACACCGGCAGCGCGATCTGGGCGGATACCGCCTATCGCAGCCAGAAGAATGAGCGGGCCATCCTGCGCGCGGGACTGGTATCGAAAATCCACTTCCGCCGCGCACCGGGAAAGCCGCTTCCCACGCAGCGCCAACGCGCAAATGCTGCCCGATCCAAAGTGCGTTCTGCTGTCGAGCACGTCTTTGCCACACAGAAGCACCGCATGGGCCTGTTCATTCGCACGATCGGCATTGAGCGGGCCAAGGTGAAGATCGGCCTCGCCAACATCGCGTTCAACTTCAAACGCTTCCTCTACTGGGAAACCCGAGCGAACACCGTATGATCACGCGGCTAAGGCCCTGAAACGGCCCGCAACGCCTCCTCCGTGACCAGAAAATGACCGGATATGGCACCCGAAACCGGTCAACCGCTCACCGTCAGGTCATACCAAGCATCATGAGCGGGTAAATCAGGGTGTCCGGCTGAGAGGCGACTATCGCTGCATCATGCCCTCGATCTGCCTTCGGGTGAGGAAGGCGTCGAGGAGGGTCTTGACGATATGCTTGTCGCTGTCGGGCAGTTGCTCGACGGCCTGGAACTGGCGGAGCAGCTCGCGGTCGGTGACGCGGGCCTGTGCGGCTTCGTCGCTGGCCCCTTCGAGCAGATAGTCGCTGGTGGTGTCCAGCGCGTCGGCGAGGCGCTTGAGGGTATCGCCGCCGGGGCGGGACGCGCCGCGCTCGAACCTGCCGATGTGGGTATAGTGGAGGCCCGCCTTCTGGCCGAGCTGGGTCTGGGACAGGGTTACGGGTTACGGTGACACGTGCAACAATCCCCAAATTCCGCTAACCCACCACCACGGCCCGTCTCCCTCGCGTCGTGATCCCCGGCATTCCGCACCATATCACGCAGCGTGGCAATCGGCGCGAGCGCACGTTCTTCGAGGACGGCGACTATGCGCTCTACCTCGATCTGCTTGCCGACGCCGCAGGCCGGCACAGGCGCAGGTGTGGTCCTATTGCCTGATGCCGAACCACGTGCACATCGTGCTCGTGCCATCGGACGAAGACGGCCTGTGGCGGACCTTTCGCCGCCTGCACCGCGACTATACCGGCTTCATCAACGCACGGATGCGCACCACCGGCCACCTCTGGCAGGGCCGCTACGGCTCGGTCGCCATGGACGAGGCGCATTTCGTGACGGCGCTGCGCTATATCGCGCTCAATGCTCTCCTGAGCTTGTCGAAGGGCCGGTGCGGGCGCGGCTTGTGGCGCGTGCGGAGGACTGGCCGTGGTCGAGCACGCGGGCGCTGCTGGCGGGGCAGGACGATCACGTCGTCACCGTGGCGCCTGCGCTGGAGCGGGTGGGGGACTTTGCGGCGTTCCTTGGCGAATCCTTCGACGAGGCGCTGACCTATGCCGCGCTGCGAAAGGTGGAAAGCGTGGGGCGGCCGGTGGGCTCGCCGGAATGGCTGGCGGATATGGAGGCGCGGCTCGGCCGCCCGCTCGCGCCGCTCAAGCGCGGGCCGAAGGGGAAGGCGCTTGGCAACTAAATTTGCACCATTTCCGTAGCCCTACTTCCCAGCCTAAGCGACACTGTTTCGAAAAAGGACCTTGGAAGGTTTGTCCGCACGTTGAAATGCGATGATTCGCAGGCGAGCAGGCATCAGCTTGTCGCCGCGCAAACTGAAATCTCAAAATCCTGCGACCGCCCCCGGCGCTCTTCCAAGCTTAGCTTGCGAGCGACCCGGCTCAACACTGCGACAAATCCGTCAGTGAGGGATTAGAGCGGTTTCCACTCATTCCGGTTCATATCCGCACGAGCTGAAGTAGTTTGCGCATTCGGCGGGTTGGAAGATGTCGACGAGCCTGCCGATCAGACCCCACAGTCCGCTGACGGTACGTTCGCCCGCCTTGCGAAGCATGGCCTTCAGGCGAGAGAATGCTTTTTCGATGGGATTGAAGTCAGGGCTGTAGGGCGGGAGGAAGCGCAGGGTTGCTCCCGCCGCTTCGATCCGTTCTTTCACCGCTACCCGCTTGTGGCTCGAGAGGTTGTCCATGATGACGACGTCGCCGGGCCGCAGTTCGGGCACCAAAACCTGCGCCACATAGGCTTCGAACCAGTCGCCGTTGATCGGGCCATCGAGCACCATCGGCGCGACCAGGCCGGTCATGCGCAGGCCGGCCACCAGCGTGGTCGTTTTGCGGTGGCCGTGGGGGAAGCCCATCCGCAGCCGCGCACCCTTGGCGCAACGGCCATGGCTGCGGGTCATGTTGGTGGCAGTCCAGGTCTCGTCGATGAAAACGAGGCGTTCGGGTTCGAGGTCGATCTGTCCGTCGAACCAGCGCTGGCGCTGCTTCAGGACGTCGGGACGATCTTGCTCGATCGCGTGCCCGGTCTTTTTTTGCGCGTGATCCCGTGACGCACGAAGAAGCGATGCACCGTGCCGATCCCAACGAGGGTGCCGTGCTCGATAAGCCGCGCCTGAACCTCGACGAGGGTCATGTCGCCCTGCTCGGCGATCAGTCCCCGAATGAAGCCGCCGTGCGCTTCGATCCTGCCCGAATGCCGGTCGCCACCGCGCGGCTTGGCGACAGCCCTGCCATGTTCCAGCGCAAGTCGGTGCCAGCGGATCGCACTCGACACGCTGACCCCGAAGCGGGCCGCCGCCGCATGGCAACTCAGGCCGCCGTCAATCGCGGCAACAACTCTGTCCCGAAGATCCTGTGAAAGCGTGCGTGCCATCCATGCTGGCCTCCTGCCACCAGCAGGAAGCGTGAATCACATCAGGCCGCGCTAGCGTCCGCGCTCGTGGTGTAATTTCCGGTGTAGGCGATGGTGTATTCCGGGG